>NZ_FMYP01000056.1 GCF_900096565.1 Williamwhitmania taraxaci | reverse complement strand
ATCGAACGGTTTCTCGAACTGGTTGCGGTAGGTCTGTTCGCTAGATTGGCTAAAGCGACCCAGCTGTAAGAAATTTATCCTACCTTTGATACTCAAAATGTGCCAAAGAACGCTTACAACAAAATCTTTGCGAGTTTTATTGAGTTTATTAAAACAGTCATTGTTTAATGTGCTGTATATGTAATACTTAACAATATTACTGACCTTAGGAATCATGCTTAGAAAATTACTGGAATAATCTTTTAAGATACTGATTTCTAAGGTCTTATTCAAATTTATTCACGCCTATTTTTCTGATTGTCAAATATTTACACTAGTTATTACCGAACTATTGTTATAATAAGCCCCATTGTATTTAACCTTGCCATAATTTATTACATAGCGGCCAGGCTTATTAATATTATTTGCATTGAAACTTATTGCCGCATTATTAATTGTATCTGAATTATTAGTAATCCTATTTGTGTATACTGCAAAATAATATTCTGGGGGAATTGGATATTCAATGATTATTGGATTGAGAGCAAACGTTACTTTTCTATGTTCTGGAATGTAAATCTCATTGTTAATCATACATCCAAAAGTATTTGCACCAACAATTGTTAATTCAGGCAACTTTTCAGGTAATTCTTCCTTTTTGCATCCTACAATAAGGATGCAAAATAATATTATTGTCAAAATAAAAATTACAAATAAATATGCTTCCTTGTTCTCGTTTCTGCCTTTTCCATTGCAGGCAACTCGTGTAGATATACTCATATTGGAATTTATTATGCTGCTTCACCATATAATAAGATACAAATATAACCTTTAGCAGAGAATTGGGAGTGTTCGTAACGACTATTTTTAGGAGGTTGCGCGGGCATACAATTAAACAAAATGGCAGGCCACCCTTTCGGAGGCCTGCCCAACTCAATACAGATAGTATTGTGTCTATTTTTCAGACTTTACAAGCATTCCGAAAGGCATAATGTAGAGGGGTGTCTCCTCTTTCTTTAGGTTGAGGAGTGCGCTTACACCTCCATCAGAAAAGGCAGCAATTGCGCAGGTTCCCATGCCAAGGGCAACGGCTTGCAGGTATACATTTTGTCCGGCGTGGCCGAGATCCATACAAACGTAGCGATCCTTACCTCTGTCGCCATACTTGGAGGTGGTGCGCTCATAAAACGCAGTGAATACAAGGGTAGCCGGTGCTTGCTCCACCATTCCTTGACCGTTGTCGAGGTTGCTGCGGAAGTCGCCAAGGGTAATGGATGAAATGGAATGGCGAATGGGGGAGTAGTGGTAAATGCCCGGCTTCATGCCTTTCACCTTTCCAATGGCAATATAAATCTCTAACGGATAGAGTGCTCCAGCCGATGGGGCCGTTTTTAGATAATAGGTTTTGCGCCCTTTAATGCTATCGCTAACGCCATAGGCAGCCCACAACATTTGCGAAACGTTATCGATGGTAAGCGAGTCGTTGGCATAATCCCTTATGGAGCGACGCTGGTTTAATGCTTCTTCAACACTTATGCTCCCCTTGAGTGATGGCTTTGGGAGGAGAATCTCCGGTCCATTTTCAAAAATCGGTTTCGGTTTTTCAATTGATTGAATTAGCAGCGAACCTTCACCCTCCAATGGGTTTGCTTTATCGATGGTGAAGCTATAGTCATTTGACTTTACATTCCACTTATCGGGGGTTCCTTCGGTATTGGCTTGGTCGAATCCGCCATTCTCAAGGGCAATGGCATCCCAGCCCCCCTTGGCATTCTTCACCTCGAAGGTAAACTTGTCTGCACCTAAGGTGCCTTTTCCTAAAATAAATAAGCCAAGCGTGATGTTTTCGGCATCGCTATTGATGGTTCCGGTTATCTCGAATGTCTTCCAACTGGTGGCACGGATTGGCTTTTTCTCCATGTTTTCAAAGAAACCCATCTGTCCATCCTTTAAATCGACTCTTATCCAAAGATGTCCGGTTGAGGCAGTATCTCCCGGTGCAAAGGTTATGTGTCCCTTGTAACGGAACTCTTTTCCTTTTAAATCGGTTGGGTTTAGACTCTTTGACACCAACCCAAAGGGTTGCGCAAAGGCGGTGACGCCTCCCAGCAGCAGAAGGCAAAATAAAATTGTTTTCTTCATAGGTTTATTGTTTGGTTGAGGGTTGAAGATAAGCGACATATGTGGAGTTGCAAGTGAATCGTTTAATTTAATGATGAAATAATATCAACAAGTGTAAGGACTCCCAATGATGAATGAGGAATCTTTCTTTTAATTGTGTTGCAGCGGATGCCTTTTATTCATGCTTCAAGGCGTCTATCATCTTTGTTTTATGTGCCTTTACAATCAAAAACGATATGGCCAGCACAATTAAAATAACTGTGATAATGAACGACTCTAGAAAGGGAAGCGCGCTGATCTCTACCCGATACTGAAAGTTGCTCAACCACCTATTCGTAATCCAGTAGGTAATGGGAATGGCCAGAATGTTTGCAACGGCGGCAATCCACAGCTGCTCCTTGGTGAGCAGCCTGAAGGTATCCGAAAGTTTTGCCCCGAAGAGTTTCCGTAGGCTCACCTCTTTCATCTTTTTGTTAATCATGAACAGGGTTAAGCCAAACAGGCCGAGCATTGCCACAATGAGCGTCACGATGGAGTAGACTTGAAAGCTGCGCTTAAGGTCTAATTCCGATTTATACAGCTCGGTAATCCGATCTTCAAGAAAGATATAATCGCCATTATACGTTGGCGATAGGCTGTTGCACGTGTTACGGATGAACTGCAGCGTTTCATTCTGATTATTCTCATCAATTTTGATTTGAACATAGCTATCGTCCATATTGCTGAGACGAATCATCAATGGTTCAATTTGGTTGTGGAGGGAAGTATAGTTGAAGTCGTAAACCACGCCAACTATCCTTTTGCTGCTGAACATTCTATCGGTAGGGTTCTCAATGCCCAACGCCCTACACGTGGACTCATTCACTATGCAGCTGTTGCTAGAGTCGGTTGGAATACTACGGTCGAAATTCCTACCATACTTCATCTTGAGTTCATACAGCTGCATGTATTCAGGGTCGATGGAGTTTATGTTGCACATTACGGTATTGCTATCGCAGGTTTGTGGTGCTTTTCCTAATCCATCGCCAATAAGCGCATAGGAAATAGTGACGGCCTTTATTTTTGGATTTGAAAGCAGATTTGCCCTTACTACCTGCTGCTTCTCGGCCAACTCCTTGTCCAGCCGGAAGCAAACCACGTTTTGGGAACTAATGCCCATATCCTTCTTGAATAGGTAGCCAATTTGAGCGTTGATTATGAAGGTTGAGTTCAGCAGCACGGCCACAATAATGAGTTGAATGGAGAGGAGTATCTTCCGATGATGCCCACGAGCGTTGAGTGTCGATTCATTTTTCAGCACCTTTATTTCGTTGGTTTTGGATAGAAATACACCCGGTATTAATCCGGCAATAACTCCTACGGCTACCACTCCAACAAAGTAGCCGAGGTATAGGACGTGCCGATTTGTGGATGCCGAAATTTGTAGGTTCAGCAGGCTGCTAAGCTGGGGGAGTAGCATTTCAATAATGGCCAGCGCAACGGCAAACGAGATGAGCGCTATGCCAACTGTTTCAACCAGTATTTGGCCAATAATTTGGATCCGCTTTGCGCCGTTGATTTTCCGGATGGCAATCTCCTTGGCTCTGCTTCCCGAAATGGCGGTGGAAAGGTTGATGTAGTTGATGACTACAGTGAGCAGAATTAGGATTGCGATGCCGAGGTATAGCAACACTGTTTGCATGTTGCCGTGCTTGCTGCCATCGAAGCGGTTGTTGTTGGAGTCGAAGTAGATATCCTTCATGGACTCTAGACGTAGCTGAATTTTTCCATCGTCGCCCTCCATTTTGTCTTCGTCCAGAATGGCATTAATTTTCGTTTCCACCTCAGCCCTGTTCGATTTCTCTTGCAAGGTTACGTAGAGCAGGTTCGACCATGTGCTGCAGCCGAGAGCGCTTTCGTCGCCCAGCTGCTTGAGGGTTTCTATGGATACAAAAGCATTGTATTGGAGGTGCGAGTTGTAGGGAATATCAGCCATTACGCCGGTAATGGTGTAAACCTTTCCATCCTTGGCGCGAAGGGTTTCGCCCAGGGGCGTGGCATTCCCAAACAGTTTGTGGGCGGTAGCTTGGTTGAGCACTATTGAGAATGGTTTCTGCAAGGCAGTGTGGGCATCGCCGGAGAGGAGCGGGAAGGAGAACACCTGAAACACTTCCGGATCGGTGTAGAATATTTTTTCAATCGGCACCATCGTGTTTTTATGATCGATGGCTAAATCTATTGCCGAAAAGCGCACCATGCCGGTTATTTCGGGCAACTTATCCTTTAGCTTATCGGCAAAGCAGAGCGGTGTTACCCCATACCCAGCGGGGTGAAGGCGGTAGATGGTGTCAACTTTTTTGTGGAACCTGTCGAAGCTTAACTCCTGCGATACGTAGGTGAATATGAGGGTGAGCAGAAGAAAACAGGTTAAAAAGCCTACCAAATTTATGGAGTAGAAAAAGCGATTCCGTTTCGCGCTTGCGATAAACGATTTGATATAATGGTAAATCATAACCTCGTTGATTAAAATTAATAAATAGAAAAATGCTTAGGAAAGCAATGGGCTTAGCGGAAAGCCCACTATTTATTAGGCGAGGTGATGGGTATCGTCCGTCTCGGAGGTATAGAATTGTATTACTGTGTGTGAAGTCTTTCTTTGCGGCTTAACGAGCGTAAACTTGGCTTGAAACTGGCGAATGGTGACTGTATAAAAAAGGAAATGTGCTGTTTTCGAAACGTTTCCGATAACCTTTAGGAAGATGAACGATGGGAGCAACTTTTCAGCAGAAATACTGGCCGTTGGAATTATACTTTCGTGATTAACAATTTGCTGGCAGGACTGTACGCTCGCGCTCTCTCTTACCGTATCTCCGTTTCCCGATGATACTGCAAGCAAAAGCATTATTACAAACAGGCCGTATAGCAGTCCCGACTTCATAATACAAACTTAGGGATTATTTTGGGATAAGTTGGACTAGCAATTCATATGTGGTGCAAGCGACGAATTGTTTAAAATAGGTTGGTTTATTTATTATCCCCAATCCCTTCCACTGTCAGCGGTGGAAGGGGTGGGGTTTTTGATTGATTACTTTAATTATTTTGACAGTTCAATTATGCTCAGCAGCCGCTCTAGCTTATCGTCTTTCCCGTTTAGCCACTGGTCGAGGGTTTGTTCCAGCGGGATATCCATTTTTAGGTAGCTGTAGTTTGGTTCGGTGGGTATTAAGGTTAGGGAGTAGGTTGGATTCATGCGGATGAACCGGTGGCTTGAGCCACTGAAGGAGAGCCGTGGCCCACCGGTAACCTGAATGAACCCGCCCGGAGCTTCCCCTGCAATAATGCCGCAGCCTGTTTCTCTCACCATATTACAGAAGACTATGCTGGCAGAGTAGCAAAGCGCATCGGTAAGCACATAAACCTTTCCATGAAACTTATGCTTCAAGTTCAGCGGCTTATGCACCAGCGGCAGCAAGGTATCGAGAGGGAAGAGGCTGCCGTTGGGCATGCGCTTGAATATGGCTACCGACGAGTCTCTTTGTGCTTTTTGTTTCCTTCCATAGTAGAGTCTGTAGGTATTCTTAAGCAGCGGAATTGCTGTAACTTTACTCTTTTCCGATACTTTGAATACCTCATACTCCGTTATCGAAGAGTCGGAGAGGTAGTTCATGGTGCGCAGCACGCTTCCCATGAATCCACCGGGATTGCCACGGATATCTATAACCAGCGTTTTAATTCCATCGCGCTCAATCTGCTTCATGCTGCGCCGAAGCAACTTGCTATAGCGGTTATCGCCACCCCACAGCATCATTTGCAGAATACTCTTCCCATAAAACATATTTATGGTAAGCACGCCTGTTTCGTTGCTTGTGCGGTGGTACACAATGGGGCATTTGCTGTAGTTTATGGATTGCCGAACCCTGCGCTTATCGCCCGATTTCTTATAGGCGTGGAAAATGCTGTCGCGCATCATGCCGCGCAGGGTAGCAGCCTTTGTGGAGGTGTCGTCATATTCCCGGTAGGTAATGGAGTAGGGTGGGCGCATCTTTTCCATGAATAGCAGGTTGGAAAGGGTTGCCCAGCCTCGAATATCGGGTTGCTCGCGCTCGTTCATTATAGGGAAGGCGTAGCGATCCTCACCGGGGTTGAGGTCGCGCAGCCGAAGGCTCAGTGCTTGCGCTGAGTAGCCATTAATGGTAAGCAACTCGGCCTTGGCCGGGATTTTCCCGGTGTAGTCCTTCACCAGAAAGGTGCGCCCGTCGCTCCAATTCTTTACCCATATTGGCAATACCGTATCCGTTTTCAAGAAGATAAGGTTCCGGTTGAACAGACCCCCGTCGGGGAATTCGGAGTGGTAGTCGTAGATAAGCGCCCCAAAGTAGCGCAGCGACATGTAGTAATCATCCCCTGTTTTACTGCTGTTTACCGCGCTGCGCAGCGCGTTTACGCGATTATTCCACTCGTCGGGAGTAAGTCCGCGCAACGTGTCGGGCACCGATTCGGCATAGCTCTTTAGCAAGTAGTCAACCTCCTGCTGTCGCTTGGCCTTTATGGTTTGTCCCTGAACGGTTACAAGACAAATAATACCTAATGCGGATAAAAAGATTTTCTTCATTGTGTTTTTCTGAGGCTGGCGATTCTGAATAAAAATAAAGAGGAGATTGATTTTGTTTACACTATCTGGGTTGTAAAATCAACAGTAAATATAGCAAAGCAAAGCAAGCCTTTTTTGCAATTAACCTTTATTGACACACGTTAACTTTTTTAGCTGAAAACAATTAGAGGCAAATAGGAATAGTATAGCAGAACAATGCAGTGGCGAGATAGGCTGTAGGAAAATAGCGGTATCCGAAATGGCAAAAAAAACCTCATCTTATTTTGGGAGATTGGACCTTATATTTCTTTTTGCTTCAGGCAATCATACAAATCGTTTTCAATAGAGTGCAAGTGTGAGTTTTAGAGTTTTTATGGGTTACCATATTTCTCTTTTAGCTCTAACTTTTCGATTCTGGCATTTATAGCTCCGGTATTGCGTCCGAAAAGTTGTGATAGTTCCTTTACGTTCTTCCCTTCACAATAGAGCAGTTCAAGTTGTTGATCATCCTCGATTGCCCAGGAGCGATATGCGTTGGGGTGTTTCTTTCGTTTTTCATCTAGTGTGATTGTGTTCGTGCTGGGCTTAATTTTTTTCAGTGCTTCTAGTATTGCTAGTTCAAATTTTTCTACGTCTTTTTCAAATATCAGTATTTGATACCGTTCAAATGTATGTTCACTTATGTGTTTACTTTCGGTAATCTTCAAATATTTCTCACCATTCTCACTAGTTTTTACATCAAAAAAATATGTTCTGCTGCCAGCATGAATTTGCGTTGTAAATATATCTTCTTTCATAAGGCTACGTTTTTGTATGCTTAATTATTTAGTAAAGGCTGTTGGCTTACTCTAGTTGTTACTTTGTAGCTTTGCCGAGGCTACTGAAGCATGCTATTCCAGTCGATAAAATTCTCGCAGTTTATGATACGGGCGTTAGCTTGCTGGAGCATTTCGCGCAGCCGGGTAAATAGTTCGGTTCCTAGCTTTGTGTACATGCGCTGTTCTTCATCAGCTATTCCGATTTTTGCAAGCATTACTTTCACTATTTCCGATTTATCGCCAACAAGCAATTGCAAGGCGCAATCGATCATTTGATAGAGCAGTATTGAATCGAAGAAGCTAAGTAGAATATCCTCATATTCTATTTGCATGCAAGTATACCTGATGGTTGCATACTTTGGTATTGGCACAATATCGCCAAAAGAGTCTCTGTTTAACGCGTTTTTAAATGCCAAGTTGGTAAATAGTATCTCATCCAATATTGCAAACGTGCCCTTGATTAGCAGTATGGTGTCGGTTCCTGTGGCGCATTCTAAGCCTATAGTATTTATTAAGTATTCGTGTTCAATATCGGAATCTCTTCTTATGTTGTATTGATTAACAATGCTGCTGGTGAATGCCTCCACCTGTCTTTTATTGGCTATTAAATGGTGAGGATATGAGATGTTTTGCTTTTTACAAAAATCAAGATATGCTTCATATCCGTTATTTATAGCATCTTCCACCCGGTTGTATAGAAAGTTGTTGGTAAAAATCTCTTCCCACGAAATATTCGTACCGTTAAATTCAATGCCCGAACGGTACATAACATCTATGCTATTTCCTACTATTCCAATGTCGATATATACCCGCTTAGTGCCGTCGAAAAGTGTGTCGTAATCAAAGTTGCAAACTAGCCTTGTGTCGTAGTTGGTTACGGGAGCTGGATGGATGTGAGCCCATAAATAGTCGGAGTAGAACCGATATATAGTTAAATTATCGGGTATCATAGTGGCCAGTTTAGTGTTACTGAATTGTACATCGAATTTGGTTTTTCGAAAAAAATTTAGCGAACGAAGTACAATGCCAAGCCACCATTACGAGGCTTGGCATTATGGTAAACTTGGTGTGAGCGGCTTACTCGTTTGGCTCACCCTTACCCTTATCCTTTGGCTTGCGCTCGGTGCTACGGCCCACTTGTGCGGTGTATTGCTTGCGTATGGTATCGATAATGGTAAATACTTTGGCAAATTCGGGCTTGGTTTCCAGCCGGGTGTTTACCTCCACGTAGTCGCACAATAGCGAGTACTGGTCTGCTATTTGGTTGCGCAGCTCACGGGTGTCGGAGGTGTCTTTTTCAATGTAGGTTGTGGTGCGCTCGTTATAGCATGCCTTAAAGGAGTTGTTGTCGTTCTTAAGCCGGGTAACATAGCTGCCTAAGCCCAGCAATGCCACCATAGGAGCAAAGCGCCGGCTTTCCAGCGCTTCTACGATGCTGTCGATGGATTGAGTCTCTTTTTCGAGCATCTGCGTGGGAACCTTGCCATAGGGTTTCAGCATGGCTTCAATTTCGGCCACGGCTCTAAGTATGGCCTCATCGGTAGCTAGCTCGTGCACCTTTAGTGATCGATCAAGTGCGCGCATGCTGTTGTCGCGCACCTGGTCGTGAGCGGTAATCTCGACAGTGATGGCGCTCTTACGCATGCGCACCAAAACCTTATTGAGGTTGGTCATCAATCCCAGAATGGTGGCAATAATTGCCTTTAGCTGGTCGTCAGTGAGCTCGGTAGCGCTTAGGTCGCGAATGCGATCAATTTGCGACTGCATAAACTCATAAAAATCAATATTCCCTAGCTTATAAAGCGGAGAAACTGAAAATTTTACTTTTTTCATACAAATCGGTTTAAAAATCTACAATAAAACTAGGCGTTTTCTGGATTCTATGCAAGTATTTTATCGAAATACTTTTTGTCAAGACACTACACATCAGCGCAAAAGTTCAGCACGATGAGCTTTTTCAATGAAATTTATTTTTGTTTGTCGGTAGTATGAATTTCTATTTTCCAATTATTTCCCTCGGTGGTTGTTCGGGGCATATACAGTTCGCTTGTTCACGGCAAAACAACTATTTTTGAATTAAAAGTGCGTGTCGACAAGGCCAACCTGTCCGAATACAGGTAGGATAGGACTGTAGAAATTCCCAGATTTTCTGTTTTCAACGCGTCAACTGCAGTTGAAAAGGCCAAATTGGTTGTTTTGGTCAAAAAACTGCTGTTGAAATGACCCCTTCGGCTGTTTTGGCAAAATCAACAGGTGTGGATTGCCTCTTTTTTCCGTTTTGGCGAAATCAACACGAGTTGAAAAGCTCCCGACAGCTGTTTTGTGAAGTTCAACTCGTGTTGAAATGTTCCCAACATATTTTTTGACTTATGGGAGTTAACTGAGAAACTCAATTCTCCGATTTACCTCAGTGATAATTGCAGCAAACAGGGCTTGCTGGTTGGGATACTGTTGTGCGCGCTGCCCATCATCATGTATTCCGTAAATCCCAACCTAAAGGTTGGGGCAGTTGGCGCTATGTTGCTTTAGTCGTAAAAGTTGACGCTGCCTTAAGGCCTTGGTAATGGGCCAATAAATAGATTAGCGGCGTGAGAAAATGGGTTCAAATAAACGTTGCTGAGTAAATCGATAAATTATAGTCAGTGATGGTTTTGAGTGACTAAACACAACCAACTACTTAGCACGCGTTGGTTGTCGGTATTTTGTAAAAAAGAGCCTGTCTAAGTATTAAGACAGCCTCTTTCGATTGTATGGGTGGCGTATAAACTAACCCTTTGGTAAATGATTGTAATCCAAAGTTGGATAACGAAGTGAGTATACGAATTTGATAATTTGTTTTTTGACGATAATAATGACCATCAGTGGAATTGTATTTCTATTGTCGGCGGCAACCAATATCTGAAGATGGAAACAGTGTAAAGGAGATGCACCTTTGGCTCTCAAACTTTGCCTACCACTTGCCACTATTACTATCTGTGGTTTTGTGTTCAAATTGTTACGCTTAAACACCTAAAACGTAAGCCTAAAGGTTGTTCCTGTGCCAATCACCGACTCGGCGGTAACTTCCCCGCCATGCAGGTGCATAATCTGCCGAACAATGCTTAGCCCAATACCGGTTCCACCCGCTTTGGTGGTGAAGAAGGGCACAAATATCTCCTCGGCAATTTCCTTCGAAATGCCTGTGCCATTGTCCTCCACCTCAACGGTTGGCCGACCCATGCTGCTTGTTGAGAAGCGAAGAGTAACGGTTCCATCCATTGTGCCGAGGCATGCATCGGTAGCGTTAGTAATGAGGTTAATGAGCGCCTGAGCAATAAGTTGCTCGTCAATCATAACCGTAGCACTGTTTTGTGGATCCATCACCACGAGGGCTACATTGGCCGAAGCAGCATAATCGGCCGAAAGAATCTTGATTTTGTCAAACAGGTTTACGACAAGTGTTGGCTGAACCTTGGGCTGTGGAATGCGCGAAAACTTCCGGTAGTGATCCACAAAGCGCGAAAGGCCTTCGCCTTGCTCTACAATAACGGCCAGCCCACGAACGGTGTTGTTTACAACCTGCTGAGTAACGGTTTCGGCGGCTATAGGTTGATCGTTTTTATGGTAATAGCCGCTTAGTGTTTTTGCTGCCGAGGTTATGGGTGCTATTCCATTCATTATTTCGTGGCTCAACACGCGGGTAAGCTTAATCCATGAGTCCGTTTCACGGGCATCGAGCTCCGGCTTAATGTCGGCAATGGAAAGCAACGTTAGGTTGGCCGACTGAAGTTGGAGAATGGTTGCCTTAATTGATAGAACGCGCTGGCGTGTTGGCTCGTTAAGGGTTATTGTTTTTTGTTCGCCATGCTTAATGGTGCTTATAAGAATATAGAGCGAATGATTTTTCCTGTCGATTTGGCTAAGATGGGTGAGCACCGGACATTGTAAAAGCGTGTGGACGGCTGAATTTGAAATATAGATGAACCCCTTTTCATCGAAGGCCATCAGGCCGGAGGTGGCCTGTTCTACCACTGCCCTAAACTGAAGTTCCTGCTGCTTTGCATTTAGGAGAATTGCCTCCATCTTGGCGCTGAGGCTGTTTAGTGTTCGATTAAGATCGCGCTCGGTAGATGAATTCACCATGGTAGGAAGGGTAAAGCCGGCATCCTCGTTGAGCAGTGCTTGGAAGAAGAAATTGATCTTGCGATTTGTTCGACTTACATAGTGAATCATCAGGTATATCTGGATAACAAAAGCAATCGCAGCAATGGCTACAAGATCGAGACCTTTGTTAGTAAGCCATAACCAGCAAAGAAGTAGCGACGTGGCAGCTAGCAGTAAGGCTCGAACAACGATAGCGAGAGAACTGTTTTTCATGGTTAACGCTAGCTATAGGTTGTATTTCTTCATTTTATTGTAGAGGGTTTGCCGTGCAATTCCCAGCTTGTCGGCGGCGGCAGAAAGGTTGCCCTTGTGCCGTTCAAGAGCCTTTTCGAGCATCAGCTTCTCCATTTCGTCAATAGTGTCGGGAAAGAAAATGCTGCTGCTCACTGCGGGTTTAAAGAGAAAATCGTCGGGGGCAAGCTGCTTACCTTCGCTAAGGATTACCGCCTTCTCCATGGTATGCTGCAGTTCCCGAACATTTCCTGGCCAACCATAGTTCTCCAACTTATCGAGAGCAGACTTACTTAGCAGCTGCCGAGGCTTTCCGTAACGGCTGGCATACTTTTCCAGAAAGAATTCAGCTAGGCATGATATATCCTCGGGTCGCTCACGCAAAGGAGGGATATCAATATGAATAGTGTTTATTCTAAAGAAGAGGTCTTCGCGAAACATCCCGTCGGAAACCATCTGCTCGAGGTTACGGTTGGTGGCGCAAACTAACCGAATATCAATGGGTGTTGTCTTATTGGATCCTACCCGAACTACGGTTCTGCTCTGCAGCACGGCAAGTAGCTTGGCCTGAAGGGGAAGACTTAAATTCCCTATCTCATCGAGAAAGAGAGTTCCTTTATGCGCCGCCTCAAACTTTCCTTGGCGTTCGTTGCGCGCATCGGTAAAAGCACCCTTCACATGACCAAAGAGTTCACTCTCAAAGAGGGTTTCGCTCACCGCACCCATATCTACGGTAACAAGAAGCTCGTTGTTGCGGAGCGATAGCCGTTGCAATTCGCGGGCAAACATCTCTTTGCCTGTTCCATTCTCGCCAGTAAGTAGCACGTTGGCATCGGTAACGGCTACTTTTCGGATAATCTTAAGAAGTTCCATCAGCTTGGGCGAATGCCCCACTATCAAGCAAGGTTCCTTGCGTAGCTCGTTGCGCAGCATCCGTTCGGTATCTTTTAGCCTGCCAACCTCCTTTTTGCTTTGGTGCAACTTAGCAGCCGTTATCACGGTAGCCAGCAACTTCTCGTTCTCCCATGGTTTTAGAATAAAGTCAGTGGCACCCATTTTTAGTGCATTCACCGCCAAATCAACCTCGCCGTAGGCCGTGAGCATCACCACCGAAACCGTCGGGTTTATCTCGAGTGTTTTTTTGAGCCAGAAGAGTCCTTCATTTCCGCTTTTTTGGCCGGGGTGAAGTTCATATCCAGCAGCACCACGTCAAACGGGTTGCGCTCCATGAAGGCGGGGATATGTATAGGATTATCAATCGTTTTTATCAGATTAAACTCATCCTGTAGCATCAGCTCCAGCGCGGTAAGCGCATTCAGGTTGTCATCTACAATTAGGATATTGCCTTCGGCCATTGTTGAAATATTTGGTAGAGCCAAAGTATATAACCTTAACGGAAGCACCTAATAGCTGTCCAATATTTAGACGATTTTAAATATATTTTAGACATATTTACCAGTGAGTGACACCACCTTGAAATACTAATTGCTTAGCAGCGAGATTCAAACCTGCTGCGGTATAGTATTGGATAGGTTATGTTTGTTAAATACAATGCAAATAATGATGATGATAAGAACTGTAGGGCTAAACAAGGTATTCAGAACCGATACGATTGAGACCAGCGCGCTGAGCAACGTGGATATAGCGATAAAGCAGGGCGAGTTTGTGGCAATAATGGGTCCTTCGGGTTGTGGCAAGTCCACCCTGCTCAATATAATAGGGCTACTGGATGCACCAACCTCGGGCAGCTATACCTTCGATGGCGTGGAGGCCGGAAGGTTATCGGAGCCACAGCGCACGGCAATGCGGAGGGGGAAAGTTGGTTTTGTTTTTCAGAACTTCAACCTTGTGGAAGATTTAACCGTTAGGGAGAATGTGGAGCTGCCGCTAGTTTACCTCAAACTCTCGTATGGTGAGCGAAAGCGGAGAATTACCGAGGTGCTTAATCGGATGCAGCTCTCGCACCGGATGGATCATTTCCCTAAGCAGCTCTCGGGTGGGCAGCAGCAGCGCGTGGCCATTGCCCGGGCGGTAGTTTCCAATCCAATGCTCATCCTCGCCGATGAGCCCACCGGAAACCTCGATTCGAAAACCGGAACAGAAGTCATGCTGGTGCTTACAGAGCTCAATCAAGCAGGAACAACCGTGGTTATGGTGACCCACTCGGAGCGCGATGCGGCTTACGCACATCGAATTATCCGTCTGCACGACGGTAATGTGGTTGTGGCCGAGGATGTAAAGCAACAGGTTGTAATTGTTTAAGGTATGATACGTCCCGAAATACTCTTTCGTCGTTTTCGCCGATTCCCCATGCTAAAGGCAGTGAGCATTGCGTGCCTTGCTGCTTCGCTGGCCTGTTTGCTGTTGGTAGCTGCATTTGTTAAGCACGAGGTTAGCTACGATACCTTTAACCCATATCCCAACCGACTCTACAGATTGACTGTATCGGAAGAAGAAGACCTGCCCGATGCTCGGTGTTGGGGCAGCTGGGTTGGCCGGGTACCCATCGAGGTTCCGATGATAGAGCGTTTAACGCGTGTTAGTCGTGCGAAACAGATGTCGGCAGTTCTCAACAACACTGCTTGGCCTCTGCGGGAAGCTTACCTAGTGGATAGCACCTTTTTTACAACTTTTCGGTATAAACTCATTTCCGGCGACTCGGCTAAGGCGTTGGCATCCCCAACAAATGTGATTGTTTCGGAGAGCTTTGCCAAGAAACATTTTGGAACGGTTGATGTGCTGAATAAGCCACTGCTAATTAGCGACTATATGGTCGAGGATGCTACTAGCTATACCATTGCTGGGGTAATGAAAGATTTTCCGGAGAACTCGCACTTTACGGCAGAGTTGCTTATTGGCATGCCCAAGGATTTCATCGACATGGCCTACACCTACGTCCTTCTTAAGCCAAATGCGCCTGCTTTAAGTGCCGAGAAGGCTATCGATAATATTCTAAATCCAAAGGGACTAAACTACCCCAAACGAAGTTCATCGCTGCAATTGGTCACCGACATTCACCTGAAAAGCAATAAAGCAAGGGAGATGAGTGGGAACGGAAGCATGCAGCAATTATTAATTTTAATCTCGGCTGTGCTGCTTCTGGTAATTATCTCGCTCATCAATCTTTCGAACAATAGCCGGGTGATATTTCTGCTAAACCAGGAGTATTACCTTATGAAAAGAGTAAATGGTGCCGGTATTGGAATAATGATCCTCGAGGAACTATTGTTGGCCCTCATTAGTGGCATTACTGTTATAGCGCTAGGATTCTGGATAACGCTCTACCTAGGGCCATTGCTGGGTATCGACCTGTTGCAGCGCCTAACAATAGTTGATATTTCCATACTAATAGGTGGATTTCTGCTTTCCATGCTGGCCGTAATGGTATTTCCCATAGCCAAGGAGTTTCTCGGTGGATATTTCGTTCGAAGCCGAGGTCTTAATGGGGTTATTCCGGTTAAAGGTAAGCTGGTTCGGCTAAAGGTTCTGGTTGTAGTTCAGCTCTGCATATCAGCATTTGTGCTGGTGGTTACCTTTGGAATATCGCGCCAAATGGATTACGTGCTTTCGCAGCAGCTGGGTGGAAAAGAAGATGGCGTGCTGGTTATTGGTCAGCAAGATATGAATGTGATTAGCCGGTTGGCTCAGCTAAAAGATGAGCTAGCCAAGGTGCCTCAGGTAACCAACGTGTGTGGGGTTATGGAAGTTCCCGGCGATGCAATTAAAGATGGAAGTAGATATTCGCTCGAAGGAAGGAAGATGGAAAACGGACTGAGTATATTTTGTGTGAACGATGAATTTTTCTCCTTTTTCAACATAAAGCTGTTGGCGGGAAATTTTTTGCCGAAATGCAACTATACGCTAGGAGATGAACAGCGTTTGCTCAATGAAAAGGTATTTGAAATCCCTTCTACTGTTAAGATAAATATCGACACTACAGCGTATAGCGACCACTTTGTGATTAACCGCTCAGCGCTTAAGGAGATGGGATTCAATACTGCCGAGGAGGCTATTGGCAAGCGCATCCTGCTCCACCACCAATACATTAGCATTATTCCGGGAGGCACCATTGTTGGCGTAGTGGACGATTTTAAGTACACCTCCCTTTTCGAGAAAGAGGTGCCATTGATAATATTTGAGCGCAAGCTATTCCAAAACACCATACTTATCCGGTATGAAGCCAAATCGGCAACCGAAGCAATAAGGGCAATTGAGAAGGCATGGATGGTGGCAATCCCCAACGTTCCTTTTAACTATAAAACCCTGTCGGAAGTGTATGATAGTAGATACTACAACGAGATGCGCACGCGGAAGTTGCTCGGCTACTTCTCCATCATCACCCTGCTGGTGTCGGCGCTTGGGTTGGCGGTAATTATGTCGTTCATGGTTAAGTATCGGCTGAAGGAGATTGGTATACGAAAGGTGAATGGGGCCACCTCCGCCGACATTTTTGTGCTGCTCACGCGCGGTATCATACTTTGGGTTGTGCTGGGATGTGCCGTAGCGTTTCCGTTGGCATGGTATGCCATGCATCTCTGGCTGCAAAGCTTTGCCATGCAGGTTACCATAGGTTGGTGGATATACGCGCTGGGTGGATTGGGCGTATTCATGGTTGCCTTTGCCACTGCCTTTTGGCAGAGCTGGACGGCCGCCCGTATGAAGCCCGTTGAGGCGATTAGGTATGAATAAAAGAAGAAGTTATTTTGAGATTATACCGAAGGTAGATGGAAGGTAATGAAGCCAACAAACACTAAGAGGCGCCATTTATGGCATTTACAATTAGGGCGTTTGGTTGAGAATCAATAGGTAAAGTAGGGCCGATGCTCAAAGGATTTGAATACAAATAGCTACGGGTTTTGTCGCCATTGCACGTCGAAAATGGTGGCGGTAAAAATGAAGGATAACCTAAAAAATATTTAATGAATAAACTATTAGCATTCACCATACCATTGGTTCTTCTTGCAGGTTGCAATAGTCAAGGAACTATTAAAACACCCGAAAATGCTGAGGAACTGCTCATCGCCGACATAAAGCGCAGCGATAGTTTGGCGAAGAGTTCCATCGCCTTTAAACTCGATGAAATACCTGCAGGAATACGCTACCCTGAGTTGCGAATGGTTGATAAGGCCAACCCTCCGGTAACGCTAAATATTCCTGCATCGCAAGGAACGGTAAAGCCCCTAGCACTTTCGGCATTGTTTAAGTCGGTAAGGTATATGGTACTCGACTACGGCAAGGACTCTGCCCTCTGCGATTCTTATTCCCAAGTTATTCCTGTGGGCGATGGTTATATTACCACCTCAATTTTCAGCCTCTGCTACTTTGACTCCAAAGGAAAGTTAATGAAGGTGATAGGTAAAAATGAAGCAGGACTAATACCTGTGCCTAATGGCATAGCTTTTTCTACAGAAGAGATTATTGGTGTGCTACCAAATGCATCGGTTAAAGGAGATAAAGTTGTTTATGTTACAGTAGATATTCCCAAAAAGTTGTCGATGGTTAAGATTTTCGATATAAAGAGCATGAAAACAACACTGTCGGCTCCACGAAAAATTTCGAATTTCATGAATTTCATGAGGTTGTCCCCAACTTTGGTAACAGATAGTTCGTGGATTGAGTATAGTGGTAGTATTTGTCCTATTTCGAAGTATACATTTTGCCTTTACGGAATGAAGGGAGATACCTTAACTTTATTCAAGAATAGTATAAAAGGAGTCGCAACCAAGCGTGGAAATATTACCGATCCCGATAGCTGGTTTCGCTATGAATTCAACAATCAGTTGACTATTCGTCAACCCTATTGCGATACAGTATTTCGCTTTCAATACCCGAATACGCTCAAGCCCTGCTTTGTGCTAAACTTTGGCAAAGAGATGATCGATATTGAGTCGGCAATAATGTGTAAAACGGAAGGGAAATATATTCCTTCTTTTTGGTTCGAAACAAGCAATGCAATAGTGATGGGCTACTCAAAGAACAACGACTGCCCTAATAACCGCAAAGCCAATAAAGTGAAGTTCTACTATGCGGCCTATAATAAGGCTACGCAATCGCTTTTTCATATTACAATGCCAGCCAAGTATCCCGAAGACTCATATATTTCAAACGATATTGACGGTGGTATTCCGCTTAACCTTGGGGACGTTCGTGTTAACAACGGTAAGGGCATTGTGCTACTGTCGAGGGCACAGCTAACCGAAATAGCCACTAACGAAACCACCCGATACCTGCCAAAAGCGAACAGGGATGCGGCATCCACACGGGCTTCGAAGTTACGATCGGGTCAAAAACTTGTAGTTATTTACGAATAGATAAACGGAAACTCATGCTATACCACTACCTGCAGAATGGAATTCGAATAATTCTTCGAAACCCTGTTTTTTCAGCCATCAACATTATTGGGTTTACTCTTGGGTTAACTGCCAGTATGCTTATTTACACTTGGGTGGCAGATGAGCTGAATGCCGACAGTTTTCATCACGATGCTAACAATATTTATAGAGTTGTTAGGCTAAAGTCGAGCGAGGGAGGGATGGTAAAAGAACTTTCGGTAAATAGCCGACTTGCCGATGAGCTTAAAAATGACTTTCCGCAAATAGAGGATGCCACCTTTATCGAAATAGGCAATGAGAGCTTTCCCTATGAGGTTGGCGACAAGCGTGTGGAGATGCTTTCAAAGGTTGCCGATGATCGATTCTTTTACTTTTTCTCCTTTCCTATTGTTGAGGGAAATCCAGCAAGACTCGGTGAACCCAATGCAGCTGTAATAAGCGAGACTGCTGCGAAAAAACTATTTGGTAGCGCCACTGCTGTTGGAAAGGAAATTGTAAAAAGAACTCCTTGGGGTGATGGCCGAACAATTTTCGTGGTGGTTGGGGTGGTAAAGATCCCCTCCAATTCACACATCTTTTTCGATGTGGTTACTTCTCATAAGCAATTATATGCGGCCCTTGGAGGCATGGTTGTTAGCGAAAGTAATAAGAAGTTAAACGCAGGAGAGTCGGTGATCTATGTTAAAACAGGGAACAAGGCTGTTATCAATAGCAATACAAGCCAAAAACTGTTTAACTTTTTAACCGAAAAAGAGGGGATAACTGAAAAATTACTGTTTCAACCGCTTACCGACATTCATCTAAATACTGATTTCAGCAATATCTTCGATAAAGACTTAGGCAGCATCACCTACGTGGTAATATTCTCATTTTTAGCTATAGTAATACTGCTCATGGGAGCCTTTAACTTTATGGTTCTCTCCACTGCTCAGGCCATGAAGCGGAACGTGGAAATTGGTATTAGGAAGGCTGGTGGTTCGCCGCAAAAGGCGCTGCTGGTGCAGTTTTTTGTTGAAGCACTACTGCAAGTGACTATCGGAATGGGAGTCGCTTTTTCGCTAGCCAAGCTGTTGCTGCCTTGGGTTAACGCTATAGCAGGGAAAGAGATGAATATACCATTTAGCATAAGCATGGTGGCTATTGTCCTTTCGGCCCTAGTTGCTATTGCCCTCCTGGTAGCATCTTACCCGGCACTTTATCTCTCAAAGTTAAATCCTATTATGGCGTTTAAGGGAGGAAGCCGTGGCGGCACTAAGGCTGGATTTTTTCGAACAGTGCTAGTGGTGCAGCTAACTGCCTCCATGGTGCTACTCGTTTGCACGGGTATAGTATTTCTACAGCTTTGGTATATCAATAACGTTGATCTTGGTCTCGAGAAGAACAATGTATTGATTGTAAACTGCAACCTTTGGTATGAGGTAGATGAATTTAAGCAGGAGATTGCGAAAAATCCCAATGTGATTTCGGCAACTATGAGCAGCCTCACCCCAAATAACTTTTGGTGGGCCATGACAAATGACTTCACTTTGGGTAAGGTTAAAGATAGCCAGGCTAGTAAGATGAATGTCGCATATGTCGATGGCGATTTTGCCAAGGTTTATAGGCTTAAGATGGTAGAAGGTGAATTTTTCAGGCCCGTACAGAGCAACTATTGGGATGGGAAATACTCGCAAGATGGCACTCCTGTGGTGATTAATGAATCGGCGAAAAAATTGTTAGGGTTGAAGACCGCTGTAGGGCAGTTTATTGGCAAAAATCCTATTGTTGGCGTAGTAAAGGACTTCCATTTCAGACCACTTCAAAATTCCATAGCCCCGCTAGTGTTCAGTTACAGCCCCGAAGCGCTTACCCATCTAAGCATTCGAATAGCCCCATACAATAGACAAAAAACATTGAAGTATCTTAAGGAAACCTATGAGCGAATTAGGCCGGGAATGATTTTCAGTTATCAATATTTCGATGACATAGTAAAGGCCGGGTATGCCAACGAACAGCGGCAGGCATCAGTATTTATGGGCTTTTCTCTAATTTCAGTGGTTATTGCCATGATGGGCGTGCTGGGCCTTGCCAGCTTCTCGGCACAGCGCAGAGCAAAGGAGGTTGGCATTCGCAAAATAAATGGAGCCGATGTGTGGGATGTTGTTTTGCTGCTTTCGAAAGAATACGCGCTTACCGTTGGAATCGCTTTTGCTGTGGCCGTGCCAGTGGCATGGATTACTATGCATCAATGGTTGACTAATTTTGCCTACCACGTTAGTTTCACTTGGTGGATTTATGCGCTAGCTGGGCTTATCACGTTTATCATGGCCATGCTTACCATAAGCCTAATCACCATTCGCAACGCTAGGCAAAACCCAGTGGAGTGCTTGAGGTATGAGTAAGAAGAAGTTATACCGAAGGTAATGAAGCCAACAAACACTAAGAGGCGCCATTTATGGCATTTACAATTAGGGCGTTTGGTTGATTGTTAATTGCCACCGGCGAAAACCCGTAGTAAACTCCCCTGTCATTTGGCGAGGGGAGTAGAATGTGTGGAATGCAGAATACTTTGGCATCGTTGAAATAAGATAGTATTACGACGCGCATATTTTCCTAGAAAATTCGCTGTCCAGAGGGATGAATAGTCGACAACACGATCAGTCCACTTCTTATTGCTCTCTAATTACCCGGGTTGCTTTCATCTTGTAGATGTCGCGTAGGTATACCGCCGATGAGGCAACTATGGTGATAATACCAATGGCCACGGCAAAGCCTAGCTGGTAAAGGTCTACATCAACATGATAGATGTAGCTGGATAGCCATTTGTTTGATATAAGATAGCCAAGCGGTAAGGCAATGGTAGCAGAGGTTATAAGCAGTATTAGCTGCTTGAATAGGGTGCTGCGATAAATCGACACCTCCTCGGCACCGTATAGCTTTCGCATAGCAATGCTAAAAGCCTTTACGTTGAACTCGAATCGGGAAATCCCCAAAAAGCCAAAGAACATGATGATTAAAAAGGTGAGGAGAATAAACCGGATCATTTTTCCGAGGGCCAACTCCTTTGTGTAGGCTTCCTCAATTAGCTCACTGTAAGGGGTAATAGTGCAGGTGAATCCTGGATATATAGCAGCATAGCTAGCTTTAATTCGAGCCATGGCGCTGCTATCAGGTGTATCGTTAAACCGAATGAGCAGCGCATAAATAGCGTCGTTGTTGCAGAGGTAGAGTTGTGGGTTTACCTTGGCATCCAACCGTTCCATATAGATATCCTCCACTACGCCCACAATTTGGTATCTACCCGCTTTTTTATTCAACACCTTTTCCCCACCCAATGCAAGGTATCCGGTTTTGTTGACAATGGCCAGGTTGCTGTTTTGTGGCATGCCGGAGGGGGAAAACCCGGTGCCGGCAATAAGTCGTGCCTGAAGCGTGCCGAGGAAGTCGTTTTCCACGTTGGCCACCTCAAAGGTTATTTCGGTGGTGGCATCGGCAGAGGTGAGGTTATCGAAGTAAACACCCCGCGCATAGGGACCAATGGTGGTGGCGCTCACGGCACCTACCTTTGGTTGCTTCAGCAGCTCGCCCTTTAGTGCGGCATAGTTTGGTTCTCCCGAAAAGGCAGGGAAGCCCACGCTGTAGAGATTCTGCGGATTGTAGCCCAGATTTCCGCTCATGGCGTAGCGTATCTGTGCGTTGAGGGTAAGCACCACTACAATCAGCATCATGAGAAACGCCAGCTGCACCACCTTTACGTTGTTGAGTATAGTGGTGAAACTTCGCCGGCTGCGGGAGTTGTAGATGGTTTTAATGTCGCTGCTCCGTGAGTGGAAAAGCCAGTAGGTAACAACGATTACCACCGCCCCCATGAGTAGCCCCACGAAGAGCAGGTAGCAAAGGCCTAGTGTGATATTTTCGCCTAAGGTGAGCGAAATTGCTGCATTAAAGTTGCCGGTGTATATCTCCTCAACCATATTCAGGCAGAGGAATGCAGTGCCAATGGCAACGATCACCAGAATCATGAGTTCCGCGAATATTTGGCGCCGAAAGGCCGTGGCATTGCCCCCAAACACCTTGCGCACAAAGAACTCCTTTAGGCGGCTCTCGTAGTAAACCAAGCTCAGACAAAGGAAGTTGATAAGCCCAAACAGTAGGGTGAAAATAAGGACAATCAGGTTGATGCGGTGAAAGAGCAAGTTCCCCTTCCGGTTGAAATCGTTGAGTATCTCTAAGGAGCGAAAGTAGATATCGTCGAAGGCTCCGAGCGAGTAGGTAATGCGCTGGGTGGTATCGGTGAGATGATTGATTTTGGCTTGAACCGCTTGGTTGCTGCCATTATTGGCGCAAAGGTAGAAACCTTGCTTTGTTTTGTCCAGCTCCGGCTGACTGTAGAATGTATGGAATGCGGCTATGTAATCGGGTGCAAAGGTGGCGGTGGCAGGATAGGTGTGGAAAACTCCGGCCACCGGAAGAATCTGGTGGTTGAGATTACCGTAGCTTATGGTTATTGACCTGTCCGAGCATTGCGTGGTGCCGAATAGCGCTAAGGCCTTGGCCTCGGAAAGCAGAACGCCTGTGGAGCCTTGGGCCAGAGGCTCGCCACTCTTCCAAATAAAGTTGAAGGTGAAAATGGAAAGGGCTGAGGAGTCCATTAAAAAGAAGTTGCTACATGGAACGGCCTCTTCCCGGTCATTAACCAGGGTCGGGTTTATTTGGCCAACCTTCGTATAGGCCGTTACTTCCGGAATCTGTTTTAGTATTTTCTCTGCGGAGGCCACATCGGAGCTGGCGCTTATCTGGTTGTAATCGGTATAGGAGGTCGCCAACCTATAAATATTGCGATGGTTGGTATGGAATGTGTTCATGGCGCTTCCAAAGTAAACGGAGCGCACCAGCACGTATGAAAACGTAAGCGTAACGGCCAAGCAAATAACCGAGAAGATGAGGTAGGTGGGATTCTTGGTTAGGTTGGCAACGTATTGCCTAATGAGGATGAAGGTTTTACTCATGGGGTTTGGTCTGAAACGGCTGTAAATTGGGTTTTCCTTGGGATAATTCTTTTTATAAATATAACCATTTAATTGTGGCAGAATTGATTTTATAAATTTTTGTTTACTCTTGTGGGGTAAAGTGCAAACGTGATTTTATGGAAAACGGAATGGATAATGTTGATTGAGAGTGAAAATTATCCGTTTCATTCCATGTATTGAATTCCAATCCGTCACTACTCTAAAGCGCACAAAAAAACCGCCCCAAACTGGAGCGGTTTTTTCTATTTTAGTATACCGAAGGTTATTTTTTAACTTTTTGCAATCTTTGTTTTCTAGTGTGTAATGCAAATATCATCAGGCAAGACATTATTTCCCGAAGAAAACTGACTTTATAGCGATAACACAGGAGCAGGTGCAGTGGGTAGAGGATACCCTTAACAATCGTCTTAGAAAAAGGCTTGGCTCTATCTCTCCTATTGTAACATACAATCAGTTAATCCAAGTTGCATTTGTGAGTTGAATCTTGCTTTCTAAATGTAAAATAGTTTTTCTTCTTTGTTAAATATAAATATATTTGTGGAAGAAAAAACATTGACAACCATATTGAAAAATACAATACATTTATTTTTGATAAAAATATTAATACAGCTAAAATTGTAGAGACAGTAATTCCTATTAAATAGAACATATCTGGTAAATAGTGTTCAATCCTTATTGTATTATCTTCAGAGTTAATTTCTATTTTATCAGTTGATTGCCACCAATCCATTTTCATAATGAAACCAGAATTCAAATGACAAATGCAACTTATAGGATAGCCGCGCGAACAGCATTACATTTTTTCAGAACAGGAAGATGAGATTTGCTCACCTTCGCTGCTCCGATGGAAAAAATGTGGTTCTTTACCGCCTAAGTCCTCTAAAAATAAGTTGTAATGGCGCACATCAACCAAGAGCAAAGGTATGCAATTACCATCATGCTGCAGCAGGGCAAGCCACAAAAAGAGATTGCCCTTGCCCTAAACCGAAGCCCGTCAGTCGTATCTAGGGAGATACGCAGAAATAGGGATGCTAAAACGGGCGTTTATGATAGCAACGTGGCGCAGCGCGCCTACGAGCGGCGGCTAACGTTGAAACCGAAATTCAGGGTATTAAAGGGTGTTCTTCTGGCGAACGTAAGGGATCGGATTAAAGATGATCTTAGCCCAGAGCAAGTGGTTGGAGAAGCGCTGGGCCAAGGCATTCCCTGCGTATCGCACGAGACTATTTACCAGCTCATTTGGCGTGACAAACGACAAGGTGGAAGCCTGTATACTCACCTACGAAATCAAGGCCGTCGCTACCGTAAGCGAGGGGCGAGCAAGGATAAGCGGGGTATCATTCCTGGGCGAGTAGATATCTCATTGCGACCGGTCATTGTAGACCAAAAAGTGCGCGTAGGCGATTGGGAAATCGACACGGTTATCGGGAAAAATCATCAGGGAGCCATTGTTACCATGAACGATCGCAAAACAGGGCTACTTAGGCTGAGGTTGGTGAACTCCAAGGAAGCGGGAGTGGTTACCGATGCTGCAGTGGGGGCGCTATCACCGTTGGCACACCAAATGCATACCATTACCGCTGATAATGGAAAAGAGTTTGCAGCACATCAGGTTATTGCCGAAAAGTTGCAAATAAATTTTTACTTTGCACGGCCATACCACAGCTGGGAGCGCGGCGCTAACGAGAATGCAAACCGCTTGGTAAGGCAGTATTTCCCGAAGAAAACGGACTTTAAAACGATAACACAAGAGCAGGTTCAGTGGGTCGAAGATATTCTTAACAGTCGGCCTAGAAAAAGGCTAGGGTTTATCTCTCCCCTCTTAACATATAATCAGTTAACCCAAGTTGCATTTGTGAGTTGAATCTTGCAAACAATATGTCCCATGAGGTAAATCGAGCTCCTTGCATTCATTCCCTTTTAAAAAAAACGCATTATCATTAATGCAGATTTTTAATTTCCGAAGAGGGAGTAGCCCATTTCGGATAAACTTTACTTTAGCCATAGGATTAAAATATTAAGATTAATACCCGCTTCAGAGAAGCGGGTATCATATTATTACAAACGCTGTAGATTTTCAACAACTTGATTGATCAATAGGATTTATGCTTAAAACGCACAAATAACACCTGCTATACCCATTCCGAGGGCTGTTGGCCCACAAAGGGCAAGCCCTATTGGCCCAAAACATGATCCAATCGATGCCGCCAAACCAATTGATGCAATGTATTTGTTCGCAGTAGCACTACATCCACCACCTTCAATCATTTCCATCTCCTGCAAAGATAATTTTCTTGTTTCCATTTTCGTTAAGTTTTAAGTTATTACTAGTTTGTCATAGCAAAGGTGTGTTTTGTAGTTTGGGAGTGCTAATAATTTGAGGCCAAATATCGCGAACGGGCGAAAAAACTGTCCGAGCGGTAGCGTTAGGCATTTTGGAAGGTGGCAAATGCTTTCCATGCTGTGCTATAAAGGTTGTTGCCGGTTATAAGTTCATGGTGCTTTCCGGTTGCCTCAACCTTTCCATTCGAAAGCACAACTATTCTATCGGATAGGGCCGCATTCCTGATGTTGTGGGTAATGCTGAGTATTCCCATTTCGCTTTTCAACCGCAGAAGCAACTCCATAACAAACTGTTCGGCACGCAAGTCCATGTAAGCAGTAAGTTCGTCGATAAGTAGTAACTTTGGCGAAACTACCAGAGCGCGGGCTAACCCAACAAGCTGCTTTTGCCCCCCGGAAATTTGAATACCGCCATCTCCAAGCATTGTTTGAAATCCCTGGGGGAAGTTTTCAAAGAATGGTATCAACTGATGCTTTGAAAGAACTTTTATGGCTTGGTGCAAATCATCTTCAGAGTCGGACATCACTATGTTTGCAAGCAATGTTCCATTGATTAAGGTGACGTCTTGCGGAACCACAGCAACCAGCTTTCGGTAGGAATTAATTGAGTAGCAATTTACATTGTTTCCATTAAATGTTATTATTCCTGACTCGGGTTGATTGAACTGTTGAATAAGGCTTAGCAGCGTGCTTTTTCCTGTTCCGTTATCACCGAAAATTGTTACGAGTTCTCCTTTGCTTACGCTAAAGTTTACCTCTTCTAGCAGTAATCGCCTTCCGGGATATCTAAAGTTAACAGCATGCAGCTGCAGTATTTCAAATGAAGTTGCCTTTTCCTTTTGATCATCTACTTCTGCATTATACTCCTTGTCCATACTCGAGAACTCATACATACGCTCAAATGCAATGCGTGCACCTTGTAGTTGAATGTTTGCGAAAGCAATGGAGGCAAGTGCCGGCAGTACCGTTCCGCTTAAACTGAATACCGCCATAAACTCTCCGGTAGTCATTTTTCCTGCCATCATTTGCGATGTGGAAATAACCACCACAGCAATAGTAACGATAATGCCGGCCAAGCCTGCAAACAATTGCACGGCCGAACCAACCTTCCCTAAATGGTAAAGTTTCTCTTGAAGGAAACGGAAGGTAACCAATCCTAACTTTGCAAATCGACTTTCTCTGCCAAAGCTCTTTACCGGCAAAATATTGTTAATTGTATTAATAAAATTGCTCTCATTTAGAGCATTTGCAACCATTGCTTCCCTTTGACCAATTACTATTGCCCTATGATAAACATAGGCAATGAATGCAAAAAGTGGGATTCCGGCAAGCAGAACAAGTCCCACCCATTGGTTATACATAAAAACAGCAGCAAGCGATATTATGAGAATAAGAATACTTATTAGCAGTTCACCAAAAAGATAGGCTACCGTTTGCTGGATACGCCCAATATCGTTCAACCTAGCCACAATATCTCCAATTTTTCGGGAAGCAAAAAAGGGCATAGGGATAAGTAGTAGACCGGAAAAGAAATTCTTGGTAATTCTAACATTTGTATCAACGCCCTGTTTTAGCATAAGCATTTGCCGAAAATATCCAATCAGGCTTTTTGAAATTAGAAGTAATGCAACCAACCCAATTGCGAAGTATATCCTAACACTATCGCCCGAAGGAATTAGTTTATCAATAAGCACCTGTGCAAATACCGCTGTTGCTAAACTAAGAATGGCTACTGCTATTCCTATAATTAGAATTGTTGTTAGGATACTTGAATCCTTGCTAACTAGATGAAGAAACCACTTCCACTGTAAGTGTTGCTCCTTCCTGTTTTTTACAAACTGCGTTTCGTTTGGCTCAAGTTGAAGGAGTTTGTTACTCTTCCATAGTAACGCGAGTTCCTCTTCTGTTATCCATTTTATCCCAAGTGCAGGATCACCAATTAGAAACCTGCCCCCTTTCACTTTGTAACATACCAGGAAGTGCTGCATTGTATTATTTACAATAGCATGGAGAATAACAGGTCTTTTAATGTTCCGTAGGTAATTTATATCAGCCTGCATGCCTTCCGCTTCAAAGCCAATAGACAGTGCTGTTTGATATAATCCTAGCAGGGTGGTGCCTTGTGCATTTGTTCCACTAGCAATCCGTAACTTTTCTTGGTTGGGTTTTCCACCATAGTATTGAATTATGCTACTGAGGCAGGCAATGCCACAATCGGATTGGTTCTTCTGTAATACAAAACTTTTTATTATTTGTTTTGGCTCTATTCAGTGATAATGTTGTTGCAAAAATTTGCTTATCTTAGTGGAAAGTCTCTATGATATGACAATAATTGAACAAATCCGAGAACTCGCAAAACAGTTGACAGAACAAGAGCGCGTTACGGTAATGCGGGAGCTGAAAAATACGGATGCATCACTTACGGCTCAGCTGGGGGAGGCGAAAGTCTGCCCCCACTGCTCGAGCAGCATGATCATTAAGCACAGCATGTTCAATGGGAGGCAGCGCTCCAAGTGCAAAACGTGCGGCAAGACCTTTACTATGCTTACCGGAACGCCCATACACGGGTTGAAAAAGGTTTCACTTTGGCAGGATTACTGCACG
>NZ_FMYP01000055.1 GCF_900096565.1 Williamwhitmania taraxaci | reverse complement strand
AAAACGCTTCCGTTTAAAGAACTTTTACTATATTTACCATTCAAGGCACACACACGCGGTATATTTTATTGCCGAGTTAGTGCTGCTTTTAGCGTTTCTGCATCTAATAAACTTTGTGTAACTTGACAGGTCAGTGCTTCGAAATCGGCAACAAAAACATACCGCCAACCGTTACCCACCATAATAAAAAAAGAGACAGCGACAATGAACAGACACAGAATAACGAAAATTAAAATGAGTACTAATAATCAATTAAAAAAGGAGGACACATGCGACACAAACGTTTACAATTAAGTGCCGTACTCTTGTTAGGCTTAGGACTGACAGGACTACAAGCACAAGAAACCATCCCAGCCACAGGCGGAAATGCCTCGGGTAGCGGAGGCTCGTCGAGCTATTCCGTTGGACAAGTTGTTTACACCACCAACACAGGAACAAATGGCACGGTAGCACAAGGAGTGCAACAACCATTTGAGATTTCGGTGGTAACAGGATTAGAAGAAGCTAAAGGCATTAATCTGAATTGCACGGCTTATCCAAATCCAACGACTGATTATCTTGTTTTAAAAGTTGATGCTTCGGCTACGCTCAGCATCCAATCTTTAAGCTATCAGCTTTACGACATGTCCGGAAAACTTTTAGAAAACAAAAAAATTACAGGCAACGAAACAAGTATTGTTATGAGCAACCTTGTGCCTGCAACCTATTTTGTAAAAGTTACCGAAGGCAACAAAGAAGTAAAAACGTTTAAAATCATTAAAAATTAAGGAGGAACAAACAATGAAAAGAATTTTCACAATTTTGGCAGCAGTTTTAATGACTGCAACAGTATGGGCACAAAGTCCCGAGAAAATGAGCTATCAGGCAGTAATTCGTAACAGCAGTAATGCTCTTGTTACAAGTACAAATGTTGGAATGCAAATAAGTATTTTGCAAGGCTCGTCAACAGGAACGGTTGTTTATACAGAAACCCAAACCCCAACCACCAATGCCAATGGATTGGTAAGTTTAGAAATTGGAACAGGAACAATTGTTACAGGAACTTTTTCTGCTATCAATTGGGCAACCGGTCCATATTTTATTAAAACCGAAACCGACCCATCAGGCGGCACAGCTTATACCATTGCAGGCACTAACGAATTAATGAGTGTGCCGTATGCTTTATTTTCGGCTAATGGAACACCTGGACCAACTGGCCCACAAGGTATTCAAGGTTTGACCGGTGCAACAGGAGCAGCAGGGACAAACGGAGCAGTTGGAGCAACAGGTGCTACTGGCTTAACAGGCGCAGCAGGAACAAATGGGGTTGACGGAGCAGCAGGTCTCACAACTTCAGTGAATGGTGTTACCCAAGTAGCTGGTGCAATAACCCTAACCAAAGCAAACATTGGACTTGCTAATGTAGATAACACTACCGATGCAAACAAACCTATTAGCACAGCAACTCAAACAGCATTGGATTTAAAAGTTGACAAAGTAACAGGCAAAGGTTTATCAACAGAAGATTACACCACTGCTGAAAAAACAAAACTTGCAGGCATAGCCACGGGAGCTGAAGTGAATGTACAAGCCGACTGGAATCAGGCAACAACAACTGCCGATGATTATATCAAAAACAAACCAATAATACCAACTGCTGCCGACGGCTCCGAAACCAAAGTAACCGCAGGAACAAATGTAACTGTAACAGGTGCAGGAACAACTGTAAGCCCTTATGTGGTGAATGCAACAGGAGCAACAGCTCTTACTATTGGCCAAAGCTACCAAGGCGGCATAATATTTTGGTTAGATGCCACAGGGCAGCATGGTTTAATAGCTGCCACTGCCGATCAAAGCACAGGGATACAATGGTATAATGGAACTTCTACTGTTACTAATGCCGTGAGAGATGGCATCGGTGCAGGTAAATTTAATACAGAGCGTATTATAGCTAATCAAGGCGAAGGAGCTTATGCTGCACAAATATGTGCCAACTATCAGGGTGGTAATTATGGCGACTGGTATTTACCTTCCAATTACGAGTTAAACTTATTGTTCAGCCAAAAAGTTGTGGTTGGTGGTTTTGCTAATGCGTCCTATTGGAGTTCCAGTGAGAACGGTAACGGCTACGCTTGGCGCCAGTACTTCGCCAATGGCAGCCAGAGCTACGGCGGTAAGAGCCTCGCAGACTATGTGCGGGCTGTTCGGGCTTTTTAACTATTTATCAATTTAACTATTTAACCGCGAAGCGGTCGATTTTTTTTTTGAAATTCCATTTATGGCATTATATTACGAATTGCAGGTTTTTAAGGATGTATACACGCTTGTGCAGAAGGTGTTTTTGTATACACAGGAGTTTCCTCGTGAATATAAATATACACTTGGGCAAGATATGAAGCGTGATGCAATACAGCTTGTAAGGAGTATATACAGGGCAAATAAAGCACAAGATAAGGTTGTATATCTTGAGGCATTTTTAGATGATTTTGAATTGCTGAAATTTGAGATACGCTTATGTGTTGATATGAAAATTTTAGCCGTAAAAAAACAAGCCGAGTTATCAGGGTTAATGGATAGCATAGGCAAACAGATTACCGGTTGGCGTAATGCCAATCGGTAAATGCCAGAATTGTATGTGTTAAGGCATATACAAGCGAGCAAGGTTTTGTTTAAAAGCGATAAAGGGACTGTTCGTTGAGCAGTTAAAATGAGTGTTACTTGATATAAAGTAATTTGTTTTGAGTAATGCTACAATAAATATGAGATGCCTTGTATTTATATGAACGCCTTTATTTTTTTGTGGTTGGTGGTTTTGCTAGTGCGTACTATTGGAGTTCCAGTGAGAACAATAACAACAACGCTTGGAACCAGAACTTCGACAATGGCAACCAGAACAACAACAATAAGAACAACACAAACTATGTGCGGGCTGTTCGGGATTTTAAACAAACCATTTTTTCAGAAAACCTGTCAGTGTCAGCAAAGACCTGACAGTGTTTTCTTTTTTTAAGAACTTTATTAACTTTTAACTGATTTGCAATTATCACTTTTCGACATACCGCAACCTAAAATTGCACTACAAGAATTATTTGAAGCCTACTTTTCTTGCCGTTCGAACAAACGCAATACCGTTAATGCCATTGCTTTTGAGATTGATTACGAAAGCAATTTAGTAAAGCTATGCGAAGAGATAAACAACGGAACCTATCAGGTAGGTAGGTCAATAGCATTTATAGTTAATAAGCCTGTAACACGTGAAATTTTTGCAGCCGATTTCCGTGATAGAGTAGTTCATCATCTTATCATAAATAAACTCAATCCGTTGTTTGAAAAACAGTTTATCAACGATAGTTACAGTTGCAGAGAGGGCAAAGGCACACATTTCGGCATTCAGAGAGTAGATAAGTTTATACGCCAATGCTCTGCCAATTACACCAAAGACTGTTACATTTTGAAACTCGATTTGCAGGGCTTTTTTATGAGCATTAACAAGCAAATTCTTTTCAAAAAACTTACCGAATTTATAAACACAAAATATAACGAACCCGATAAACCCTTATTGATAGAGCTTTGTTGCAAAACCATTTTCAACGACCCAACAAAAAACTGCATCATTAAAGGAAAACGCAGCAATTGGAACGATTTGCCCAATAACAAAAGCCTGTTTCACAGTCCGCCCAATTGCGGTTTGCCAATAGGCAACCTCACCAGTCAGGTATTTGCCAATTTCTACATGGATACATTCAACCATTATATAAAGCACGATTTAGGCATTCGCTATTACGGCAGATATGTGGATGATTTTGTAATAGTACACCAGAGCAAAGAGTATTTAAAAGAACTTATGCAAAAACTTACCAGCTTTCTGCATTCAACTTTACAGGCAACTATTCACCCAAAAAAGATTTACCTGCAACATTACAGTAAGGGAGTGAAATTTATTGGTGCTGTAATTTTACCAAACCGCATATACATTGCCAACCGTACCAAAGGAAACTTTTACAACGCCATAGAAAAGCAAAACCGCATAGCGAGAAACCATAAACCCACAAAAGAAGAACAATCGGCTTTCCAAAGCAGTATGAACTCGTATTTAGGAATAATGAAGCATTATAAAACATACAAACTGCGAAAAGGTATGATTTTTAAAAACCTGAGTGCATGGTGGTGGAATTATGTATATTTATCGGGCGGAATTGCTAAATTTGAAATGAAAAGGAAGAATTACGTTGGGTAATCGAGTAGGCTGCCCCGCCAGCTAAGCCGACGGGGAGAACCTCTCACACCACTGTACTTACGGGTCTCGTATACAGCGGTTCATTAAGATGTGGCGCAATTTTCTCGTAATGTGTAAGCATAGCCTCATACCCCCTTTTGCCTAAGCGATCAAGGGTAATCGTGGTTCCCAAAATGGGGCGTTACTCATCCTGTAATCATTTCTTTTGTTGGAATTCGTGAGGGCTACGCCGTTGGGCAACCGCCCAGCCTCCCATTTCTTTCATAGAAACACCAAAAGGCTTTGCCGTTCGGACACGACTCCGCGCACAAGGGACTTTCACCCTCTGGACTTGCTCCCAAAACGCTTCCATTTAAAGAACTTTTACTACATTTACCATCCGAGGCACACACAAAATGTAATTTGACAAAGAAATAAAGAAACGACTATGAAAGCATTGACATTCTCAAAATTTGGCTCACCAGATGTACTCGAATATCTAGAAATTCCAAAACCACTTATAAAAGCCAATGAAATCCTTTTGGAAAACAAAGCAATTGGACTAAACTTCGCTGATATTTATAGAAGGAAAGGTAATTATCATTTAAAGGGAGAACCACCTTTTATTGCTGGGTACGAAGGAGCTGGAATTGTTAGTGAATCTAAGTCTGACAAATTTAAAGTTGGAGATAGAGTTGCTTATACAGATGTTCCTTTTGCAAACGCAGAGTTTGTTTTGATTCCTGAAACTCATGCAATCCCTATTCCATATGATATTGAATATTCTTTGGCTGCATCAGTACTTTTACAAGGGCTAACTGCCCAATATTTGGCAAATGATAGCTATTCTGTAAAGTTTGGAGAAGTTGTTCTTATACATGCAGCATCGGGAGGTGTTGGGCAAATCTTAATCCAGCTTTGCAAATTAAAAGGAGCAATTGTTATAGGATTGTCTAGGAATATTGATAAACTGAATACAATTTTAGATTGTAAAGCAGATTATGCAATCGAGTTAAATAACAGTTGGAAATCTAAAATAATGCAAATAACAAATCAAAAAGGTGTTGATGTTGTGTTTGATAGTGTGGGATCAACATTGATGGATAGTTTTGAAGTTACCAAAGAACGTGGACACGTAGTATTTTATGGCATGAGTGGAGGAGACCCAAAAGCAGTCGACCCAAGAATGCTAATGGACACAAGTAAAACGCTTACAGGAGGGGATTTATGGTCTTACTTAACAAATGAAAGTGAAAGAAAACGCAGAGCGAATGAACTGTTTGTTTTAATAAAATCAGGTGCAATAAAAATAAAAGACCCCGTTCAATTTAAACTTGCAGAAGGAAAAAAAGCTCATGAATTTTTAGAAAATGGAGAAAGTTCAAGTAAGGTATTATTAATTCCTTAATAGAGTAAAAACTACACACACCAAAAGGCTTTGCCATCCGGACACGACTCCGCGCACAAGGGACTTTCACCCTCTGGACTTGTTCCAAAAACGCTTCCGTTTAAAGAACTTTTACTATATTTACCATTCAAGGCACACAAACATTACGACTACAATATTCTGCTTGTCTTTCACTTAGACGTCTTGTCTTTTCGAAAACTAATCAGTAACTTTGACAAAAATAAAGCACTGAAATGGCGACAGCAGATATATATGACCGTAGTCTGAAATTATGAGATATTAGTGCACGATTATGGAACATAATAAAAAATATTCTTTTTCTGAGGTTGAAAAACAAGAAGTCTTTAAGGAGAACAATTCAAAAAAAAGATTTTTGTGGTTAATACTTATAATTCTGACTTTTGGAGTATTCTTTACTTTTATACCTTTAAGTATTTATAATAAAACACCTATGCTAATATCCGTATTGGCGAGTAGTGTATTTACCTTTTTTCTATTTCAACTAATTTACAATTTCAATAATTGTTCGAGACAAAATATAAATAAGTTAAGAACAAGTATCATTTTTTTATTTGTTATCATTTGGATATTTATGATTTTCCTATTCTGGATGCATTTTTCAGTCTCTGAAAGTTCCGAAATACGAAATAATGGAGTAAAGGTTGCTGGGACAATTTTAGAAGGAAAGTCAATTAAGGGAGGAAGAGGACGTGCTTATAGCGTCGTAGTGCAATTTAAAACAGCAGAAAATGTTGTAATAACTGTTAATGAAAGTGTTGACGAAGATGAATTTTTAAAGTTTAAAACTGGACAAAAGATAGAATTAATATATTCTTTAAATGACCCAAAAATAATTGAGTTACTAACAAATAAATCAGCTATTAAGAATTACTATGGTTCAGAAGAACGCGATTTAACAATTAGCGATTTATTTAAATTACTTGATTTGAATGATTCTGCAAGTCTTACAATGTTAAAGAAAATTGCCTACGAGTGGAAATTCAACTCCGATTCAACATTTTATCTGAAAGGCAAAACAACAGCAATTAGCATAGACGAATCCGACAAACTAATTTTCTATTCAATGGGAAGTGAATATTGGGATTTTCCTGAAGAATTAGAAACATTAGGCTTCAAAAAAACACATGATTCAGACAACATGAAAACATATGAATCACCAATGATTATTGTCAATGTTCAGTTAATTATAAAAGAGTTACAGGCCTACACCACGACAGAGATTTACACAACTAAATTAAATTAAAATGGAGAATTTGAATTTATACTCACTAAAAATGAAACTTAATAGACACAAATTAACGTTCCAAATATCGGATGATGGGTCTATTCAATTAGGAGGTGCAGATATTGGAATTTCACAGTGGGTAACACTAGTTGTTTTACCTTTATCACTTGGGGCAATCTTATTGTTATTAACAGTTTTTGGCATTATACCGAGGATTAGCATTCTGACTCTATTATTTATTGGGATTCCTTTGGGGTATGGGGGATATGGTCTTTCTTTAATTAATAAAAAAAAGAAAAATAATCGAGATGTAAAAATAATTTCAAAAGGAACACTAAAAATAATAATCGAAGGAACTGAAAAATTATTCACAATAGACACAATTAAATCAATAGATTTTGCAATAGAAAAAAGCGATAACGATATGCAACAAGGTATTCTATTCTTAGTTGATAATAATGAACAAATCTATCAGTTAATTGGCATCTTTGATAAGGAGAAAAAATATCTCGAAAACGATTTGAATTATTTTAAGGATTATTTTAACATGATTATAGGACGTTAAATAACTACAGCTAATCGAATTATAAGACTTGACCAAATATTTTAAGAGATAAATTTCGATATATACATTTGCCGAAAAACGACCGATGATGCTTACTACACCCTAATGTTTCTAGAAAAGTGCGCTGGTATGAGCGCACTTTCCCATTTTTCAGGGACCTAACCTGCAAAATGGAGCGTGGTCGTGAGGGCTGCACCGTTCGGACACGACTCCGCACACAAGGGACTTTCACCCTCTGGACTTGTTCCCAAACGCTTCCGTTTAAAGAACTTTTATTATATTTACCATTCAAGGCACACACACGCCGTGATTAGCCGTATATAATTTGAAACGTTCTACATCGGCACGTTTCATACCGCCAACGTTGGCGTTCATTGTAACCTGTCACCGCAGACAGCAACTACAAGACTAAAATTATCATAAATTTGCACAGATAATTGCAGAAAGTCAGAATAGATGGCATAAAATTATGAGTAATGCAAAAATATCCATACGCTTTTTTGACGACCGCGAAGTGCGAGCCGTTTGGGACGAGCAAAACTCCAAGTGGTGGTTTAGTGTGTTGGATATTGTAGCTGTGCTTACCGACCAAGACGACTACACCAAAACCCGCAACTATTGGAAATATCTTAAAGCCAAGTTGAAGAAAGAAAACAGTCAAGTGGTTAGTGCTACTACCCAGTTGAAATTTCATGCACCAGACGGCAAAAAGCGTTTAGCCGATATGCTTGATTACAAAGGGATTATTGCATTGGGCAAAGAATTTCCTGGCAAAAAGGCAAACCAATTTATAGAATGGTTTACATACAACGATGAAAGTATAGACGGAAAAAGCAAAACAAAAGCTTATGCTTTGTTTGAAAGTTCTTTCATCAACAGCATAGAAGTTGGCACAACCAAAGGCTTGCAACAAATACACGCTTATTTGTTTGGTGGATTGTATGATTTTGCGGGGCAAATCAGACAAAAAAATATTTCAAAGGGAGGTTTTCAATTTGCCGTATCCCACTTTTTAGGCGACACATTAAAGCAAATAGAAGCAATGCCCGAAACTACATTTGACGACATTGTAGACAAATATGTAGAAATGAACATCGCACACCCTTTCATGGAAGGCAACGGCAGAAGTGCCCGAATATGGTTGGATTTGATGCTAAAAAAACGCATCAAAAAAAACGTGGATTGGAGTAAAATAAGCAAGCGAGATTACATGAACGGAATGATGCTAAGTCCAACAAAAATTAGTGTTCTGAAAACTCTATTGAATAATGCACTCACCTCCGAAATAAATGACCGAGAAATGTTTATGAAAGGTATTGACTACTCATACTACTACGAAGAAAACGACTAAAAAATCGCAAAAGGAGCAGTACTCATCGAAAAAATGAAAAACGAAACCCCAAAATAGAAAACAACGAAACGCCAATCGAATTCTAAGATCTGACCAAATATTTTAAGAGATAAATTTCGATATCTACATTTGCCGAATAACGACCGATGATGCATACTACACCAAAGGTTCCTAGAAAAGTGTGCTGGTATAAGCGCACTTTCCCATTTTATAGGGATCAAACCTGCAAAAGGAAGCAGAACAACTCCCGCTAGTCGTGCGCTTCGCTCCGGGTCAGTGCATGGGGTCACCCCAACTTAGCGAAGCGATCTCATGAGCGAAGCGAATAAACCACCTTGCCAGCTGTTACTCGCAAATGCTCGTGAGGGCCTCGCTGGCGGGGGGAGCCTTCTGCGCTACTTGCTTTTTCTTCTTTTTTCTAAAACACCTTCAATGTCCTCAAATGTGCAGCCTTTCGCTTTTAGCAGTATTAAATAGTGATACAATAAATCAGCGGCCTCATTCTTAAACAAGTTGTCGTCATTGTCTTTTGCTTCTATCACCAATTCAACGGCTTCTTCACCCACTTTTTGAGCAACTTTGTTGATACCTTTCCTATAAAGTTTGTTGGTGTATGAGGATTCATCATTCTCATCAATCCGTTGATTAATGGTGGCTTGCAAATCATATACAAAACCTTTTGCCGTTACTTCATTAAAGCACGATGTGGAACCGGTGTGGCAAGTTGGCCCCGCTGGTTTTGCTTTAATTAAAAGGGTATCGTTATCGCAATCGATTTGAAGATCTTTTACTTCAAGATAGTTGCCCGACATTTCCCCTTTGGTCCACAGGCGGTTTTTACTTCGACTAAAAAACGTCACCCTGTTTTCGGCTTTCGTTTTCATAAATGCTTCCTCGTTCATATAGCCTAGCATAAGAACTTGAAGTGTGTTATTGTCTTGAATAACCACTGGAACTAGTCCATTTCCTTTTGAAAAATCTATTGTCATCGTATGGGTATTTGTTTGGTTTTTAAATACGCTTTTAGTTCGGGTATGGGTATTTCGCCGTAGTGAAAAACAGTAGCAGCCAATCCTCCTGTTGCTCCTGTTTGCTCAAATACCTCGTGGAAGTGTTGTTTACTGCCAGCACCACCCGAAGCAATTACCGGAATGTTTACGCTTTTAGCCACTTGATTTGTAATGTCTATGGCAAAGCCATTTTTAAGTCCGTCATTGTTCATGGAGGTTAGGAGAATCTCGCCAGCTCCTAACCGCTCTGTTTGCTTGGCCCATTCCACGGTCTTTAATGGGGTAGCGGTTCTTCCTCCGTTTACAAAAACTTTCCATTCACCGTTTTCAAATTTGGTGTCGATGGCAACAACCACACATTGATTTCCAAATTCTTGAGCAATCTCTTTAATTAATTCGGGGCGTTTTACCGCCGAAGAATTTACGCTCACTTTATCGGCTCCCGCTTTTATTAAATTGCGCACATCCTCCACCGAGCTTATTCCTCCACCCACGGTAAAAGGGATGTTGATCTCTGCAGCAATTCGTTGCACCAGGTCAATTAGGGTCTTTCTATACTCAACCGTTGCGGTAATATCTAAAAACACTAATTCGTCTGCACCCTGTTCCACGTATCGTTTGGCTAGCTCAATAGGATCGCCTGCATCTTTAATATTCACAAAGTTGATTCCCTTTACCGTTCGTCCATCTTTAATGTCCAGACACGGTATTATTCTCTTTTTTAGCATAGCTTCTGCAGTTGGGTCAATGTAATTTCACCTTCATAAATAGCTTTCCCCACAATAGCACCTTCGCATCCCAGCTCTTTTAGCTGCATCAAATCATTCAGATTTGAAACGCCTCCACTCGCTATCAGCCTTACGCTGGTCTTTGAGATTATCTCGGCATACAGCTTATTGGATGGCCCTTGTAGCATGCCATCTTTAGCAATGTCGGTGCATATTACATGCTTAATGCCCTCTTTCTGGTAGCGTTTGATGAACTCTATCACGTCCAGCTCGGAGGTTTCAATCCATCCTGAAGTTGCAATTTTTCTGTTCTTACAATCGGCTCCAAGTATGATTTTGTCGCTTCCGTATTGCTTCATCCATTGCATAAAGATATTGGGACTTACAACCGCAATACTGCCTCCTGTAATTTGGTTTGCACCGCTTTCGAATGCGATTCTCACGTCTTCGTTGGATTTTAAACCACCCCCAAAATCAACTTTCAGCTGGGTGCCGGAACAAATACTCTCTAATACCTTGTAATTTACAATGTGTTGCGATTTAGCTCCATCCAAATCTACTAGGTGTAAGTATTGAATTCCATGATCTTCAAAAGATTTGGCAATGTCCAACGGGTTTTCGCTATACACTTTCTTGGTGTTGTAATCGCCCTTCGAGAGTCGAACACATTTACCATCTATAATGTCTATTGCGGGTATTATTCTCATAATTCTAAGAAGTTTCTGAGTATTTGCGCTCCAACTCCAGCCGATTTTTCAGGGTGAAATTGGGTAGCATAAAAATTGTCTTTTTTTAGCGCTGCACTAAAAGGAGAAATGTAATTGCAAACTGCCGTCGTATTATTATTCAGCTCGGCGTAGTAGCTGTGCACATAGTATACATCATCATTTTTATCGATGCCTTTAAATAATTCTCCTTGGATCGATTCAAAATTGTTCCAACCCATGTGAGGCACTTTATCCTTGGGCGGAAACTGTTTTACATCGGCATCAAAAATGCTTAAGCACGAAGTGTTTCCTTCTTCCGATTTATTACACATCAGCTGCAATCCCAAGCATATGCCTAAAAAGGGTTGAGTAACGGATTTGATCACCTCATCCAAACCTCTTTCCTTTAAATGTCTCATGGCGGTGCTTGCCTCTCCAACTCCGGGGAAAATCACTTTTTCTGCGGACAGAATCGTGGCTCTATCATCGGTAATCACACCCTCAAATCCCAGTCTATGTAAGGCATTCTGCATGGACTTAATATTGCCGGCATTGTATTTTATTATGGCTATCATATGGTTCCCTTTGTGCTTGGTATACTGTAGTTTCCTGTGCTGCTTACCGCCATTTTTATTGCTTTTGCAAATGCTTTAAAGATTGCTTCGATTTTGTGATGCTCGTTTTCGCCTTCGGCTTTTATGTTTAGGTTGCACTTTGCCGAATCGCTAAACGATTTAAAGAAGTGCATAAACATTTCTGTGGGCATTTCGCCAACCATTTCGCGTGTAAATTCGGCTTGCCATACCAGCCAAGGTCGGCCACCAAAGTCTATTGCTACCTGGGCAAGACAGTCGTCCATGGGCAATAAAAATCCATAACGCTCAATACCCTTTTTACTCCCTAGAGCATTTAAAACGGCTTCGCCCAAGGTAATCGCAACATCCTCAATGGTGTGATGCTCATCAATTTCTAAATCGCCCTTAACGGTAACATCTAAATCTAAATTGCCGTGCTTAGCGATTTGCTCCAGCATATGGTCGAAGAACCCAATACCCGTATCCAGCTTCGATTTACCACTACCATCGAGGTTCACTGAAACGCATATGTCTGTTTCGTTAGTCTTTCGGGTTACAGAAGCTTTTCTTGGAATGGCTTTTAAGAAGTTGTAAATGGTTGTCCAATTGGTAGTGCATAGCACCGCCTCTTCGTTCCTTTCTCCAATAAAAATACCCTGAGCATTTAGGTTTTTTGCCAGCTCAATATCTGTTGCTCTATCACCAATTACATAAGAGTTGGCTAAATCGTAATCGCCATAGATGTATTTGTTTAGTAATCCGGTCCTTGGTTTTCGGGTAGGCGCATTATCTTCCGGAAAACTTTTGTCAATAAGGATTTCACTAAACACGATGCCTTCATTCTTAAACGCTTGGATAATTTTGTTTTGAGCAGGCCAAAAGGTTTCTTCGGGAAAAGAGTCGGTTCCCAATCCATCCTGATTGGTTACCATAACCAATACGTAATCGAGCTCGGCGGCAATTCTCGCAAGCCATTGAAAAACGCCTGGATAATACTCTAATTTCTCTAAGTTGTCCAGCTGGTAATCTACCGGTGGTTCAATTACCAAGGTTCCATCTCTATCTATAAATAATACTTTTTTCATCTGGTATCTTTTAACTTTTCACTAATTCGGTCATATGGAATATCCGGGAAATAATCAGCCTCGTGTGTGTTAAGGTTATTGATCCTGGATATTTCATTATATATCCTTTAGCGCTTTTACTAATTCATCGTTTTCGTGTGGTGTTCCAATCGAAATTCGAATACAGTTTTCGACCTGTTTGCTTCTATTTCGGGTAATAATATGTTGTGCGACTAAAGCCGTGTATAAACTATCGGCATGCTCTACTTCCAGCAGTAAAAAGTTGGCATCAGAGGGATAGATTTTCTTTACTATTACTAATTCTTGAAGTTGAGCGATTAATCGTTCTTTTTCCTTTAAAATAAGAGTTAACCTTTCGGAATACACTTCAAATTTTGTGAGCGCATCAATGGCCGCTTGTTGGTTAATTTTACTCACATTGTAAGGCGATTTTACTTTGTTGAAGAGCGATATTACCTCACTGTTGGCATAAGCCAACCCAACCCTAGCTGCTGCCAATCCCCACGCTTTACTGAATGTCTGACTAACGATCAGGTTGTTGTATTGATCTATTAAACTTATTAGCGATGCTTCTTTGGCAAAGTCGATGTAAGCCTCATCGATGATAACTATTCCATTGAAATTTTTGAGGATATACTCAACATCACGTTTGTTCATTAAATTGCCTGTTGGGTTATTGGGCGAACAAATGAACAGTAACTTAATACTACTGTCGGCAAAGTAGAGCTTTACCTTTTCCACATCAATTTGAAAGTCTGTGGTAAGCGGAATCGTCAACAGCTCAATGTTATTGATGGCGGACGAGACCTCATACATGCCGTAAGTGGGGGCGAAGGTTAGCGCCTTATCCACCCCCGGGATACAGAATATTCGAAAGGCTAAATCAATCACCTCGTCGCTGCCGTTACCAACAAAAATATTGTTATCGTTTACGGCCTTCAGCGTGGCTAACTTGTGTTTAAGGTCTCGCTGGTGAGGATCTGGATAGCGGTTCAGCTCTCCAAAAGGGTTTTCATTGGCATCGAGGAAAATACCCGCACCACCTGCATACTCATCTCTAGCGCTGGAGTAGGGTTTCAACGCTAGAATGTTTGGACGCACCAATTTTTCGATATCAACCATTATTAATCTCCTTTAGTCTTAGTGTAACTGCATTTTTGTGTGCCATCAACTCTTCGGCTTCGGCCATAATTTCGATGGCTTTCCCAATGTTCTTAATGCCTTCTTTGCTCAACTCTTGGTAGGTAATTTTCTTCACAAAGCTGTCGAGCGACACCCCGCTGTAGGCTTTCGCAAAGCCGTTTGTGGGCAACGTGTGATTGGTGCCGCTGGCATAATCGCCGGCAGACTCGCAGCTGTAATTACCTAAGAATACCGAACCTGCATTGTAAACGCTATCGACAACTCGATTTGCACGCTCCGATGCAATAATTAAGTGCTCCGGGGCATAGCGGTTACTAAATTCGATGCATTCCTCAATACTTTTCATTACGATAGCCTTACTGTTGGATAGCGCATTTAACGCAATTGCTTGTCTTGGTAGCAGTGCTAATTGCTTTTCGACATTTAACAAGCATTGCTTCACAACGCTTTCACTATCGCTCAATAGTATCACTTGACTATCGGCGCCATGCTCTGCTTGCGATAACAAATCAGCGGCTACAAAGCCTGGGTTGCACGTGTCATCCGCAATTATAAGCACCTCGCTTGGTCCGGCCGGCATATCAATAGCCACTCCTGCTTGTTGAACAAGCTCCTTTGCTTTTGTTACGTATTGATTCCCCGGCCCAAATATTTTGTATACCCGAGGAATAGTCTCCGTTCCAAAAGCCATTGCCGCTACTGCTTGAGCACCGCCTACTTTGTAAATTCTCGAAATGCCAACCAGATTGGCGGTATACAGTATGGCAGGGTTTACTTCCTCTTTTTTGTTGGAAGGGGTACACAACACTATTTCTTTGCAGCCGGCTATTTGAGCAGGTATTCCCAGCATTAAAATGGTCGAGAATAATGGAGCACTTCCCCCTGGAATATACAACCCTACTTTCTCGATGGCTACCGATTTCCTCCAGCACTTTACGCCAGGAGCAGTTTCCACTACCTCCTCCTGGCGTTGTTGTGCTTTGTGAAAAGTGCTAATGTTGGTATAAGCAACCCGAATGGCATCTTTCAGCTCTTGCGGTACTTGCTCAATAGCGCTTTGCATTTCATCATCCGAAACGGTTAGGCTATTCAGCTGCACACCATCAAAAACGGCAGCATATTCCTTGAGTGCTTTGTCACCATTTTGCTTAACCTCATTAATAATAGAGGTCACCGTGTGGGTTAATTGCGCTTCATTAATGGCTGGGCGCTTTATTAGCTCTTCCCATTTTTCTCTGCTGGGTTGGTAATATGCCTTCATTATATCACCATTTTATCGATGGGTACAATTAGAATATCTTCGGCTCCGGCTCGCTTCAGCTCATCAATTACTTCCCAGAATTTCTTTTCGTCGATAACAGAGTGTAATGAACTCCAACCTTCTAGCGCTAGCGGTAGTATAGTGGGGCTTTTTAAAACGGGTAGAATTTTTGATACCGCCTCAATTTTCTCATTAGGCACATTCAGCAGAATGTATTTACTGTTTTTAGCTCTTAATACTGCCTTAATTCGAAACAATAACTTCTCTAAAATCTCCTCTTTCTCGGGTGTAAGCTGTAATGATTTTGCCAGAACTGCTTCCGATTTTAGTATTACCTGTGTTTCTCTTAACCCGTTTTTGAATAAAGTGCTTCCAGAACTTACAATGTCACAAATACCATCGGCCAGACCAATGTTGGGTGCTATCTCCACCGAACCCGAGATGGTGTGTATTTCTGCTGTAATGTTGTTTTTATCTAAGTAGGCTTGAAGCGTAACGGGGTAGGATGTAGCAATCCTTTTTCCGTTGAAATAGCTGATGGAATCCTCTGTTACCTCTTTAGGAACGGCTAAGGAAACGCGACATTTCGAGAAGCCCAATTTTGCAACTACCGCTACTTGCTTCTGTTTTTCGATCAATAAGTTATCTCCAACAATGGCTACATCAACCGTTCCATCCTCTATGTATTGTGGAATATCCGAATTGCGTAGGTAGAGTATTTCCAAGGGGAAATTTTCGACAGATACCTTTAGCTGGTCTTTACCATTGTTGATGTCGATTCCACAATCTTTTAGGAGTTTTAACGAATCGTCGTAAAGTCTGCCACTTTTTTGAACTGCAATTTTCAGTTTACTCATATTTTGGTTTTTAGTGCCTGAGTAAACCGGGGAAGGGATATAGAAACAAAAAACCCGCCTGATTTACTCAGACGGGTTTTGAAATATTATGTTATTACACATACCATTTTCAGCTCGCCTGAGGGCCAGAATGAGAATGATGGAGATGTAATGTTAAAAATGTCATTTTTTCTTCTTGTTGAGTTGGCAAAGATACTTTAGTTTTTTAAAAAAGCAAGAAAACTATTTTTTCCTAAAGTTTTTTTGTCAGAAGTAACTACTTTATCTAATATTTAATAGGACTGATCTTGAATTGATTTGGTTATGGAAGACTCAACCTCTCCCGTATGTTTTGTTGTTTTGGTTTCTATTAACATAATTGAGCATTCGTCTATTGAAGAAACTCTATGATTAACTCCTTTTGGAACTACAAACAGATCTCCCGCTTTCATAGTTATTCCGGCTTCATTGTCGATTTCCATTAGAAGTTCACCTTCAATTATGTAAAAAAGTTCATCTTCATTGTCATGATTGTGCCAAGGAACTTCCTGACCTTTTATTTTGGCAATTTTCACATACTGGTCATTAACTTCAGTAATTATTCTTGGGGTGAAGTAATCTTTAACTCCTATTAATTGCTCTTTTACATTCATCCTATTTCGTTTTTTAATTGTAACTGACGATGCGCCTCTAAGTTCCGGCTGGGGGCTATTGCAACATACTGACAATTTCCTAAGCCGAATCGAAGGTATACAATACTTTTTAATTTGCTCATTTCGGCCTCCTTTTACGTCCAATATAGGCTAATCACACACCACCTCCGGATGGAAAACGTAGAGAAGCCGAGTTTATCCGCCAACGAATGTAAGAAATTCAACCACTGCGAAGACGTGTGAATAATGTAACTTTTAAACAAAAGTGTGTAATATGTAGATTATCGGAACACTTATATTTGCTTTTAATGTTGTTACGAACTTTAACAAACGATTATGAAAAAGATCAGCGGTTTGTCAATTGTCGCTTTTGGGATACTATCTGTATTTCTATTTGCATTTTGTGCAAAAGAAAATACTGAGGATAATATGAGTGTAAAAAATTGGAATTTAGAATCAAAGACTATTGCCGGCGTAAATGCTGGAATAGACTGCGACCAAAATGCAAAATGGATTTTTAAATCCGATGGATCATATGTTATCTCCGATAACTGTGATAATACAGAATCAGGGACATGGAAATTGGCGGAGGAAGGGAAAATATTAACATTAGATGAAGTTACTTCTTACAACGTAATAGAGAGTAGTGTAGGTAAACTTGTAATTGAAATGGAAGTGGGCGAAATTGGATTAATCCGATGGTCATTTGATTAATAGGTATACTAGTAGATGTTTTCAGTAGAATACCCTCCACTAGTATCTGGCCCAACTGGCCGCTCAAGAATTATTCATAAATGCAGAGTGACTGTTGCATCAATTGTTCCATCAGGCAAATAGTTACGAAAGAACTAGGAAAAACGTGACTATAATCGTACATTTAGGAAACGCTTCAAAAAGTTGCTCGCAAACTGAGAGACGTATAGCAGAAAAAGATTAGATAGAACATAAACTATAGCGTATGAAATTTGCTTTTATAGCCACTTATCCTCCGCGAGAATGCGGTATTGGTACCTTCACCAACAACCTGTTTAAGTCGATATTGAACAATGATAACAGCAGAAAAAAAGGGAATGAAGGGTTCATTGTTGCCTTAAGCGACCACGATCTCTCATACAATTATCCCGACGAGGTGAAACTAGTCATCAGGCAGGATAATCAAATAGACTATCTGGAGGCCGTAGAATACATAAATTTGAGTGGTGCGGATGTTTGCATCCTTCAGCATGAATTCGGAATTTTTGGTGGACAGGACGGAAAATATATACTGCCCTTATTACATAAGCTAAAAATACCGCTCATCGTCACCTTGCACACCATACTAAAAACTCCCTCTTTTAGCCAAAAGAGCATTATGCAGGAAATCTGCACAATGGCTGACAGAGTAGTGGTTATGAGCCATAAGGCTATCGAGTTTCTGGAGGAGATTTACAATGTGCCCAAGGAAAAAATCTCCCTATTCGAGCATGGCGTACCTGATATTCAGTTTAGTCCAGAGAAATGCCGAAAGGAGTTCAAACTCGAAAAAAGGAAGGTGTTGCTCACCTTTGGTTTTGTTGGCCGCAACAAAGGACTAGAAACAGTCATCAAAGCATTGCCCGAAATTGTTGAAAAATATCCTGAAGTGCTCTATATTATATTGGGCAAAACTCATCCCAATGTTTTGCGCGAATCAGGCGAAGAATACCGCATCTACTTGATGCGACTGGCAAAAAGCCTGCAGGTGGAAAAGAATGTGGTATTCCTTAACAAATTTCTGGATGAACAAGATTTGTTTAAATATCTCTATGCGTGCGATATTTATATTACGCCATATTTGAATGAAGCTCAGATAACCAGTGGCACCCTCTCCTATGCAGTAGGAATTGGTGCTGGCGTTGTTTCTACTCCATATTGGCATGCTGCCGAATTGTTGGCCGATGAAAGAGGAAAGTTGTTCGATTTTGGCGATCACAAGAGTCTATCTACTTTACTGATAGAGCTATTTGATAAGCCTCATGAGTTAAGTGCGATGAAGCAAAATGCCTACGAATATGGATTAGGCATCACTTGGCCAAAAACTGGAGAGAAATACCTAGAGGCTGCTGAGCAAATCGTAAAAGATGAGCCTAAAGTGGTTGAACAAGCAGCAGGAGAACTCGATCTTTTGGTTCTACCTCCCTTCTCGCTCGACCATATCAATCGGATGACGGATGATACTGGCATCATACAACATGCTGAATTTGGTATTCCTAACTTGAAGGAAGGGTATTGCATGGATGATAATGCTCGGGCTTTGCTGATGGTGGTTATGCACTACCGGCAAATGAAAAATCAAAGAGCGCTCGAATTGTCTACCATCTATTTGAGTTACATTCATTACATGCAAAACTCCGATGGTACTTTCCGGAACTTTCTAAGCTTCAGCCGAAACTTTTTGGATGAGGTTGGTTCCGAAGATTCTTTTGGCCGTACCATTTGGGCACTTGGGTTTCTGTTGGGTAATGCACCTAATAACGCCTTTTACCAAGCAGGGAAGCAGATATTCTTTAATGCCACGCCCAATTTCGAAAAGTTAAAGTCCATCAGAAGTATCGCCAACACTATCATTGGTATTTGTTACTATTTGAAAAGCGCCCCTTCTGATGAAAATATGATAGAGAAGTTGCGGCATCTTGTCAATATACTGGTAAGGCATTATAATGAAAACAGGACGCCCGACTGGCAATGGTTTGAGCAAGTAATTGCTTATGATAATGGGTTTTTACCGTTGGCGCTTTTACATGCAGCAGAGATATTGAATGATGAAAAAGTAAAAAAAGCGGCTATCGAATCGATGAATTTTCTTACAAAAGTAACGTTGAAGGACAATAATTTATCAATTGTTGGGAATGAAAATTGGTACCATAAAGATGGCGAACGGTCTATCTTCTCACAGCAACCGGTTGATGCTATGGCAATGGTTCTAATGTATCATCAGGCGTTTCGTTTAACTTCAGAAAAAGAGTATCTCAGCAAAATGTATGCTTGCTTCTTATGGTTTATAGGCGAAAATGATTTGAAAGTGAACCTCTACGACTTTGAAACCAAAGGCTGCTGCGATGGCTTTGACATAAACGGTGTTAACCGTAATCAGGGAGCCGAAAGCACGCTGGCCTATTTGATTTCTTATCTGGCTGTTTTACAGGCTCACGATGAATTCGGTAAGGCTAATTAAGCCTTACCTGAGTTTTTTAATTCATTCAACAGTTCCTTTAAATTGATCGAGGCGTAAGTGGATGAATAATCGGACTTGGCATAAGGTAAGATTAGGTTCTCATTATGGACCATCGATCCGCAGGAATATACAACATTAGGCACATAGCCTTCTCTCTCATCTGAATTGGGAGACAATAACGGTTGGCTTAACCGGCCTATTTCAATTTCAGGATTTTGGAGATCGAATAATGATGCCCCTATAGCGTATTCGCGCATGGGGCCAACGCCGTGGGTGAGCACCAGCCATCCTTCGTCTGTTTCTATGGGCGAACCACAGTTTCCAATCTGTACCAATTCCCAAGGGAATTTAGGCTGCTGTATTAGTTTTGCTTCACGCCAAATGTTTATGTTATCCGAAAAAGCAATATAATTATTGAACCCATCTAACCGGCAAAGCATTGCATATTTGCCATTTATTTTTCTAGGAAACAGCGCCATCCCCTTATTCTGAGCAATTTCACCATGGACTGGTAAACTTTTGAAATAATAAAAATCTGTTGTGTAGAGTAACTTTGGCAGTATTGTACTGCCATTATATGCAGTGTATGTGGCGTAGTATGTTGTTTCCCCATTATCATCGGTAAACTTGACGAAGCGGGCATCTTCAATACCATTTCTTTCATTCATCGAAACTGGAAAAATTACCCTTTCCGATATGTATGTATCTATTGAAAATTGAAGTTCGTAATGAGAGGATGCTAACCAAACTATTTGGCTGATCAACAATTCTTTATCCGCAGCAAGATGAAGACTACTTCTTACTTCTTCAACGACTCTCTTTAGGTCTTCATAAGTAAAACTATCGCTTAGTTTATCGAGAATCACTTCGGGAGGAACAATTGAATGAAAGTCCATTTCTTCCAACTTGCTAGTAAACGACTTTTTATCGTAGACATGCCGTGTGATATTCTGGGCCTCCTCCAGCATCTTTCCAATGGGTTCGATGGTAAGACTGCTGTGTTTATCCAAAATTCCCGTTCGAAATACGATGGACGAAATATGTCCCTCTCCGGTAGCCCTCAAACTTATAATTACCCTTTTTTCATCCTTGCTTATCTCCGACTGATCGGGGTGTTCCATTATGGAAGGATTAAATAGGGCTGCGGAATCAACGGAATACTCCATGGTAAAGTAAGAACCAATTAGCATTCTCCGGTTATAATCGAGCGAATTAGGATCAATTTTTAGCTGGTCAAACAAAGGAGCGTTTCTGTTAAAATGCCTTTCAAAGATTGCACTGATATTCCGATGCCGAAGTGAATAATCTCTTAAGACAGGTCTTAAGAGAGAATGTGCTTCGATTTCTGTCATACCCATTACCGTTTGGATAATTCCTTTTGCTCTTTCGTCGGATATATATAAAAAACGTGCAATGACTCTGGATGAATCTGGCAGAAATTTTAAATCTTTTCGATTTATTGAAACTTGCATAGCTGTCATTAATTTTTCTAAAGGTAGTCTCTATATTGTGAATAAGTCGTTTTTGCCCTTCTTATCTTCCATAACTTTAGCGATGAGTATGGAATTGGTTAATCTGTGGATATCGAATTAAACTGTTTAAATCTAATATATTGCCTAACGGCTGAAGGAATACTACTAGGGCTCACCAGAATTGGCGAGCCCTTTAAGAGTAACGAGGAGATGATAGCAACTATACAGGTGATATCTTTTAGTCGACTATCAGTCCTTCCAATTTTTCCTTATCATTTGTTCAAACCTTTGCGTTGGCCAACTCCTTTGCCTGACCAATCCAATTATCCCGTTCAATTCGGTTTGGAGAAATATCTAACGCCTCAGCAAGCGATTTTGCGTCAACTGCCGTTAACTTACTAATCTGATCAAATGTGTAAATGTTAATCAGATTAAGCCTCTCCTCAATCCATGAGCTAATTCCCTTTATTTGAGTCAAGTTGTTGGCTTGGTGCTCAAGGGCAAGTCCAATTCTGTCGTAGGAAATCTTATTCTTTTGTTCCTGAATTTTCTTAAGAAGATTCGCCTTCTTTCCTTCGATTTTGACTAGTTCTTTCGCCTGCGCTATCCATTCATCCCGCTCAATTCTTCCTGGGAAGAATTCAATGGCTTCGGTAACAAGGTCAATGTCCTCTTCGTTAAAATTTGCTATCTGCCGAAAAGTAAAGATATCCAAAGCATTAAGTTTAGCCTCAATCCATCCGCCTATGCCGCTAATAGAGGTGAGGTCGTTCGCTTCGTCTTTGTGGGCAATTCCAATTCGATGAAAATAAATACGGGTCTTTCGAGTTCTTATGCGCTCCAAGGCCTCTTCCCTTATCTTTTCATCCTCTACTAACTCCTTAGCCTGTGCAACCCACTCGTCGCGTTCAATCCTACCAGCAAAATACTCAATGGCAAGGTTTATCTTTTCAATATCCAGTGGAGTGAATTTACTTATCTGCTTAAATGAGTAAATATCAACCGCATGCAGCCGTTCTTCAATGAACGGACCTATACCGCTAATCATTTGAAGATTATCCTGTTCCTCCTTTGTTGAGGTGCCAAAACTACTGTAGTCCAGCAAATGTTTACGCTGGCTAATTTCCAACAGAGCTTGATCCTGCAACTTCTGTTTTGCATTAGCATTTTTCAGCGTTAGGCTCTCATTTTCATTTTCAACTTTTGCCTTATTTATGTTAAGCGTGTGGATCTCCTTGGTAAGCTGCACCAACTCACTCTTACTGTCGCTAATGCTCTTTTTTAGATCACCGTTTTCAGCCACAAGTTTGGCGTTTTGGATTTTTAGCGCTTCCAATTGCGATTCAAGTCTTTTTTTATCTGTTTTGTATAAGGACTTGAAGTAGAGCCATGCAGTTACATATCCAATGATTGCTGAACCCAGCAATAGGGCTAGTATAATTAAGGTTGCCTCACCTCGTGTTTGTACTAGTAATAAGATAAATCTGCTCATATTTTTATTTTTTAAGGGTTACGACAGATCTCCGGTTATCGGCTCTACCCAAAATGGTGCTATTATCGGTAATTGGTTCCTTTTCTCCCTTCGATTCAATGCTAATTCTGTTGGCCGAAATTCCCTTGCTTTCGAAATATTGTTGCATGGATTGGGCTCTTCGATAACCCAACGCCTGGTTATACTTATCGGTTCCAATAGCATCGGTATAGCCTGTTATGCTAAGTTTTGCCATTGAATCTTGATTCATATAGGCATTTGATTCGTCGAAGTATTGGCTCGCTTCTTGGTTTGCCTCGAAGGCTGAATTATCAAAAGCAAAGTGGACTACCAGGTCCTGGGGTATTAATGCTTGCTTTACAGTATCTGGGGGAGATACCTTGGTATCGTGATGGCTCTCTGCCACCACGATGGTTGTTTGCTGCTCATTGCAAAGACCCTTTACTTTGCACACATATACATACGTTGAGAAAGCGGACCAGCAAGCAAATGCAATAAATCCAATGAATAGAATTCTCATGGCTATGAATTATTTAGGTATTACAAATAGGTAACAACCTATCTGATATGTCGAAAATCCATCAATCTAAATCCATCTGGGTCATCGTTGGTAATCCTACGTGAATTATAGTAGTAGAGATTTCCATCTACATCAAAAATCATTTCAAAACATTTTCCTGCACTCATACTCTTGCTTGGCCCAACGTGTAAGAGAAAAAGGGCATTCTTTGGATTTGCCTCGACGGCTTTCCGCATTTCTTCAGCAGAGAGCAACTTCACAAAATTCGGGTAAGAATCTTTTATCTTCTCGCTTGAATTGGCTTCTGGCGCTAAGTTATCCTTAAGTATAAGCAACTCCTTATCCTGAAACCCCGACGAGTTGTAGTAGCTTAACCCGCTCAAGGAGATAAGGAACCGTTTCTTTTCGAGATTTCTGGCATGTATCTGCACAAACTTAACAATTGCTGGAATGGCATAACTATAGTTTAAGGAAGCGTCGTCGGAGTATAAAAGTGGTATGCTGCATAACTCGGGCATATTAGTCATGTCTTGCGATTTATCGCCCAGAACGAGGCTAACATAATTGTAACTCACGCCACCGGGATCCATCCCAAAAACATTTTTCATGAGTACTAAGAACGAATACTTTGAATCGAATCTACGTTTTTCGAACTCCGTTGCATCGATAAACTCGTATGGTGTCGATTTCCAGTGCTTTTCCACCGCATCCTTTATGTAGGCGTTGTATGGATCGGGGCCATTCTCAAGAACAACACACGTAGTTGAGTTAATGAACATCCCTATTTGTTTCTGCGAAGCCAGAGGAGTATTGGCCATTGCCATACCGCTAAAAAGCATAATCGCAACTACAAGAGTATGCTTTTGGGAGTTGATTCCAGCCAGAAGCACCCTTAAGGCATAGGCAATATGTTGTTTCTTCATGGTTTCTATTTTAGTTATAGTTTAAGTCATCAAGTTCTTAAAAGCAGTGTAACGCGTGTATATAAGTTTTCTCGATTACAAAGTAAAACAACTGACGACCATAAGTGTTACACAAATCCTGCTAAGAATTACATAATTCACACTTCAAAAAGGCGTATTGTCATGTTTAAAAAAACAGAGAGGGTAGGATAATGCCTTGTAATATTGCTATCAATGCCCGATAAGCAATAATACAAATAGCTAGTCTCCCTATTTTAAGTCGTTTATTATTACTCTGACCTCTTCCTCTGATTTACCAAGTTTATAGCCAAGCAATTCCACCATTACTTTTTCCTTACCTTCGCTAAAGCGTAAATCGTCGTCGGTGATATTTGGATATTCCAGCTTGAGTTTCTCCTTTCGCTCATTCCAAAATCCAACATTGGCATCTTTCATCGTGCTAAATTTTTAGTTGAGACATATTTTGAATTATATGGCAAAGATACCATTCAACCGAAATACATTTGTTACACAATTATTTACACTATTTGCATATTTCACAGGTAAGGTTAAAGGCCGATCCGTCGTTATTGTTTTTTCATGCTTGCGGGCTGCCCTGTGGTTTCGATTACATTCCACCACAATTCACCTTCTACATCTATCTCCTTGCGTTTCGAAACGGAGATTGGAATAGGGAGTAGTGTAAAATTGCTATTCCAATGGCCTACAACAAAATCGGTTTTACCAGCCATTGCTGCGTGAACAGCATTTTGGGCCAGAAGCCCACAAAATTTGCTGTCGTTAGCATTGGCCGGAGCACTTCGGATTATGTAGCTTGGGTCAATATACTTGAGGACAAATGGAAAACCTTTCGCTTCGAATTCCTCCGTAATTTTCTCCTTCAGGAACAATCCAATATCCTTATTTTTAATATTTCCCGAGGCATCTTTTTCTAAGGTAGCGCTATCGAAAAAGTGTTGTCCTGCACCTTCAGCCACAACGATGAGGGCATGATGGCGATTCTCGAGTCGGCGCTGCAATACATTCAAAAAGCCATTGGACCCATCCATGTCAAATGCCATCTCGGGAATGAGCACAAGGTTAACCTCATGCACCGACAGCGCTGCATGAGCAGCAATAAATCCAGAGTTGCGGCCCATGAGCTTTACAATCGCAATACCGTTATACGCTCCAATGGCCTCGTTGTGAGCATAGCGAATAATGTCGTTGGCAATGGTAAAGGCTGTTTCGAACCCAAACGATTTATCAATAAAATTAATGTCGTTATCGATGGTTTTGGGAATTCCGGCAACAGAAATATTAAGGTTCCGTCGATGTATCTCCTGGTGTATGGCATGTGCCCCGCGTAGGGTTCCATCACCACCAATACAAAATAGAATGTTTATGTTCAGTTTGCTTAGCCTATCAACAATCTGAACTATATCCTGATCTCCTCGCGAGGTTCCAAGAACTGTTCCCCCAAAAAAATGTATTTTATCCACGCTCTGTGGAGTCAATTCAACCTCCTGATGGTTATACTTGGCAATAAAGCCTTCGTACCCGTAACGTATGCCAACAATTTGTTTTACCTTATACCGGTAATATAATTGGTTTACAACACTCTGGATAACATTATTTACCCCTGGGCATAATCCACCGCAGGTAACTATAGCAACCTTTGTATTGGATGGATTAAAATAAAGATATTCGTGCGGTCCCGCTATTTCGAATGAAATGGGAGTTTTACTTGTCTCCACATCTTGCTTATAGTTGCTAAGCGTAGTATTTATTAGCACCCTATCATCGTTCTCTATAAACCCAAAGGCCGTGCCATCGGATAGAGAAGATGGCGTAAGCTTCGATTTGACTTCTGCTCGGCCTAGCACTTTAACTTTAAAATCGTCGTGTGTCATGGATCGAAAATATATTTTGTGAAATGCGATGTCGATATACAGTTGCGGGTTTATCAGCGTTACACCACATCTCTCCCAATAAAAACCAGCAAAGGAAAATGGGTTGTTGCACGGTTTAACTCCTCTTCCTTTTTGGTAGGCACAATGAGAAGTGGGATTGAGGTATGGTGCAAAAGGACAGTGATTATTTGATCTTTACACTGTCGACTTGATATTCCGAATCGCCATGCCAAAAAAGAACTCCGTTTCTTTGGCGATAGTGCACAATCACCATTTGTCCTTGTGATGTATCGAGTTGCATTGCCAACTTTTTATCGGTTACCGAGAACAAGAACTTCTCAGAAGCAAGGGCCACATTGGCATTGCTGGATATACTGCTGAGGATCATCTCTCCTTCGTAGGTTTTAACAATATTGCCCTTGTGGGAGAATTTTTGCAGCAAGCCTGCCCGGTATCCATCGCTGTAGATATAAAAAAATTTTCCGTAGATGAATATGCCAATCAAAATGATCGTTATGGCAATAAACCATCGAAACGCATTTCTCTTTTTTCGCTTCACCCCATACCATTTCGACAATGGGAAGACCACTGATTTTCGTTCGGTCGACATACCCTGTGCTATTAAATAAAACTAACGCAACTTTTAGACGTTGCTAATCCTACAACCTCTTAGAAACAAACCATCCTAGCACAACGCCTACGCCGAGACTAATAAGAATTTGGGTCCAGTTCCAATGCGCCATATTCATCGACATGCGCCCGTGTGCACCATTTAACCAGCCAGAACCACCAAAATACATTACTAACAATACAATAACTACTATTGCAAGGATGTAAACCAGTGTTTTGTTTGACGAGTTTGATCTCTTTGCGCTCATAAATATCCTCCAATTAAATTAGTTTTGAATGCCTAATACCCGCTTTCTCCCGATGGGAATACTACTGCCCATTTGCCCTATAATAGGGACTGATTGTATGCCAGTAATGGATTGCGGAGTTCATAACTATACACCAACACAGAAGTTATGCAGGGCATAATCCTTGAATTTCCACGTTATCAGTGATTTTGTTAAATACTAACACTTTCCAAAGCAGAAACAAAAGATAATTTAACCAACTATAAACAATCGATTCATCGCTTCCTTGAAAAATGTGTTCTGGAAATCTCAATACCAGAAGGATATGAAATATCTCCTTGTTCTTCAGCAGTAATGAATATTTCTGAAACTTTAAACGGGGTCGTAGTTTTAAGATAAGATTTTTTTGCATTTTTATTGATCAATTGACCAATATTCACAGTGCCATTATTCTCGGTTACAATCCAAACAATGTAATTGTTTTTTGGAGGATTAAGTCTGTCAGCACTCGCCATATTCTTAGCAGTTACCTCAATTACATAGTTTTTATTTTTATCTTGCTTCATTTCTGCAGTTATTACTGCTGCTGGTGTAACACTCGACACTGGAAATTTTGCAGTTGAAGCACATGAAACTAAACACAAAACAACTGCTCCAAATACTAACTTATTTATTGTTTTCATAATACATCATTTAAATCTCAAATCCTACTTTTATGGTTTTTCGGAAACTACCCCTTTAAAATGTATGGTCATTTTTGATGTAAGTTTTGACTTGCCAACTTCTTAAGGTTCAGGCACAATCTTTGGCAACGAAATGAGCGAAGAAATTACTGCTTCTTCAACCCAAACAAAAAGATGCCCCCACCAACTACCATGACCACAATTCCCGCTATGGGCGACCATGCTACGTTGTGGTTTTTGTTTTTTGATACCTGTATCTCGCCCAAGTCAACAACCTTCTCTCGGGTAACATAGCTAAATCCAGTAATTAGGGTAATGGCCAACCCAATTGCCATAATGATAATTCCAACTTTCTTCATAACGACTGTTTATTATGGTTTAAACTATTTAATGATTATTAATGATAGTTGTGTTGCTTGGAGCAGAACGATTATTGCACCGGCTACGAAGATGTATATTCCGCCATCGTTGCGTATAAGCTCCCCGTGCCTTTTTCATGACACAACTTCTTCGTGAGCCAATTTCGACAACAAAGATCTACTTATAGAACACCGAAAGCGTTACACAAGTATAGAAAAGAGTTACATATATCACAGGTTTTCCAAATCATTGGAGTGCATACTCTCAATAGTTCGGTAATAACTAGTGTAAATATTTGACAATCAGAAAAATAGGCGTGAATAAATTTGAATAAGACCTTAGAAATCAGTATCTTAA
>NZ_FMYP01000054.1 GCF_900096565.1 Williamwhitmania taraxaci | reverse complement strand
CCCACGTAAGCCAAAAGGAAAGACCGAGTATGCGGTGGTGGAAGACCGCCACGAGGATGACGGCCAAGGGCCAACACCCCCTACCGAACCAGCGCTGGTTAAAAAGGATAAGCCGGGAGTCGACCCGGATGGTCGCTGGATTAAGAAAGCAGGCAAGCTGCGCTTCGGCTTTAAGCAGCACACGGCCACCGATGAGCAGGGGTTGGTGCTTGCCGTTATCACCACCGGAGCCAACGAGAGCGACATTAAGCACCTGGATGATGTGCTGGCGGTTGCAGGCTTGCCTGTCCGGGCCTGGGTCAAGGCAGACAAGGGCTACAAGAGCAAGGATAACGATGCGGCAGTAACCAAACGAAGGTTGCGCAACCACGTGATGCACAAGGCTGCAAAGAATCGCCCGCTCACAAAACGGGAGCAGGAGTGCAACAAGCTCATCAGCAAAGTAAGGTATCAGGTAGAGCGAACCTTTGGATCAATCCGGCGCTGGTTTGGGGGAGGTACTGCGCGGTATGTGGGGCTACAGAAAATGCATACGCAGCACCTTATGGAAGCAATGGCATACAACCTTTACCGATCACCTAGGATAGCTATGTACATAAACGAAAAATAGGTCGAAAACCATGCCTATGGAAGCATGGTTAGCTCGATGATAGAGCATAATTGAAGAATTCCACCTCAAAAAAGTGTTTTTTGAGGTGGAAAAACAGAGAAAAATGAATTCTTTGCTTTTTGCAACGGTCTCAGTTTTTTAGCCACTTCAAAAATAAAAGGCCTCGCATCGCTGCAAGGCCTTTATTTTACTGGAGCGGGAAACGGGATTCGGACCCGCGACCCCCAGCTTGGGAAGCTGGTGCTCTACCAACTGAGCTATTCCCGCGTGTTTGGTAGCGCAAAAGTAACTTTTCTTTTCAATCCTCGGCACAGAAGCGAAACGAAAAACTACTCGATTATCGTAAAAATATCGTCAATTGACTTCTTCTCTTTAGGCACAGGAGCCTTGGATGGATTTCCAACGGCCACAAATGCAACCAAGGTATGAGGTTGTGTGATACCGAGCAAGGGTTGCAACTCGTCACGCGCAATCAAAGGTGCACTCATCCAGCAGGCTCCAAGTCCAAATTCAGGAGCAGAGAGCAGTATGTTTTGAATGCAGGCACCTACACTCTGCATGTCGGGGAAACCACGCTGCAGGTTAATTGCTTCATGCTCCAACTCGACGCCTCGCTCAAGGATGGTTTCGTAAGGTTCCAGCACCACTGCAATTAAAGCCGGCGCGTGCTCAAAAAAAGTAGCAAAAAATTCCACCTGCTTCTTAACCACCTTGGCCATGCGCGATTCGGTTTCGGGTAGGGACTGAATGCGCTGACTTACAACCTGAGCCATAGCAGCCAACACATCTTTGTTGGTTACCGCAATAAACCGCCATGGCTGATAGTTATTTACGCTTGGAGCAAAACTACCACGACGAACCAATTCCCGCAAAGTTTCCACGGGCACAGCCTCTGCAGTAAAAGAGCGAACGCTTGCTCGCATCTCAATAGCTATCTTCAATTCCATAAGCCTAATTTTTCTTAAAGATAAGAAATTTGACTCAAACAAGACCGCCGCCCTTAAGAAGTGTCGCTAATTCTAAAAAAACGCAATGCGAAGAGAGATGTAACAAACGGAACCTAGACTTTACTTAGCAATACGTATCTGTCAGTTTAAGACTGGCTATTAAACCGCCGTTTCCAAGCAGCAACTATCGGCAATAGTGCCAACTTAAGCATATCCGTTGAGCGTGAAACTAGGTAAACACCAGTGAATACGAGTATTGTTGAGATAATTTGAGCCGTCCCAAGTTTCCCCTGCCCTAAAGCAATCGCACAAAGCGAGGCAATTAGAGGTTGTGAGTAAATATAAATGCTTACGGTAGCTGGTTTTACATCCTTGAGTCCTCGAGCAATGAGGAGATAGGAGAAGAATGTTGCACCGATTAGCACAAAACCAATGGCCAACCAAGCCTCAACCGGCATTGTGCTCCAGCTAATGGCAGCAACCGAACTAAAACCCATTGGAATAATGGGTATCAAGCCAAAAAGGAATATCCATTTCATTACTGTAATGGAACTATACTTCTGCATCAGCGGTCGCATAATAACCAAGTAGGCTGCATACGAAAGCGTATTTAAAAGGGAGAGAAAGTTCCCAAGCATCTGTTCGTTCCCAAAACTGAGTGCTCCACGTTGCATTATAAGCAAAATTGCCCCTGATGCACCAACGGCAATGCCAAGAAGTTTGGTGATGGTTATCCGTTCGTGAAGGAGAAATGCCGCTAAAACCAGAACCAGAACCGGATTTGCCGTTTGAATGATAGCAGAATCGATTGGTGTAGTATGATTTAGTCCCTGCAGAAATAGCACTTGATTTAGCACAACGCCAAATAGCGAAGCGAAGATCAATCGCGGAAAGTCCTTTCGATCCACCTTTTCGCCCTTAACAAAAAGAAAAACTGCCCAGAAAAGAAATGCCGCCGACCCAATGCGCAGCAGTGCAAAAGCATTTGGTGAAACATAGGTAGGCATGGCAAACTTAGCCGCTGAGTAGTTTATTCCAAAAAGAATATTTGCAGAAATAATAGCCAAGTGGGCCTTTGCTCTTTTGCTCATCTATAATTATTAGTTGCCGTTAGAGTCAACATATTTAAAAAAGCTTAATTCAAAAACACCCTAACTCTAACATCTATTTTGTAAGTTTGTTGCATGCCTAAAACGATAGCCGATGCTCCCACCCAAACATCCATTTCACAGCATAAAACCCGGAAAGATACTTATTCCAGTGCTGATCGGATTCGGCTTTATTGGGTTTATGCTCTACGACGAATTTAACCCTGAGGCTTTTAGAAACATCAAATGGGGCTGGGAGGCTGGCCTTTTCCTTGGCTTAGCCCTCTTCTTTATGCTCGGGCGCGATTTCGGTTACATTGTTCGCCTGCGAATCCTCTCAGACAATAAACTTTCATGGCTACAGTCGCTTCGCATTGTGATTCTGTGGGAGTTCACCTCCGCCATTACCCCTTCAGCCATTGGAGGAACAAGCGTTGCCATTCTTTACGTTCATAAGGAGGGACTCTCCATCGGCCAAAGTTCGGCCGTGGTAATGGCCACCTCGCTACTGGATGAGCTATACTTTATCATTATGTTCCCCATCCTACTGGTATGGGTGGGTCATTTCGACCTTTTCAACATTTCAATGGGGAACGCCAGCCTCACGAACAAAATGCTCACCGTGGCATGGACCGGATACTCAGTAAAACTCGCATACCTAATTGTACTCAGTTACGGCATGTTCATAAATCCACGAGGATTAAAATGGCTGGTTCTAAAGGTCTTCATGCTGCCATTCCTTCGAAAGTGGAAGCAGGGAGCCAACAAAGCAGGTACCGATATCGTGATTAGTTCGCTGGAGCTCCGCCAAAAAAGCGCAATATTTTGGTTAAAGTCGTTTGCCGCAACTTTTTTATCTTGGACATCGCGCTACTGGGTAGTTAATATGCTTCTACTTGCCTTTTTTTCGGTTAACGATCATTTGCTCATATTTGCACGTCAGTTGGTTATGTGGATCATGATGTTGGTAAGCCCCACTCCCGGTGGCAGTGGGTTTGCCGAATATATTTTCACTGTTTTGCTGGGAGAATTTATTCCCGTAAGCGCCGATATTAAGCAGAGTACTGTTGTTGCCTTGGCATTTCTGTGGCGCATGTTTTCCTACTACCCCTACCTATTCATTGGGGTTTTTGTATTGCCCCGTTGGATAAAGAAAAAATTCATTAACCAAAACAGTTAACAATTGGAACTCTTCATAATCACAGGAACCAGTCGTGGTATTGGTTTAGCCTTTGCCGAACGTGCTCTGCGTCAAAAGGACACCGTCGTTTTTGGCATCGCCCGAACAAATTCTAGCATCAATCCAAATTTCAACTTTCTGAAAACTGACCTCGTTGCTGAGCAGCAGGTAAACGAAATCCGCTTTCCCATCGACGAAGGATTTACCAAAATTGTATTAGTCAATAACGCCGGAATGCTTGGCGATGTAAAACATTTGGGTGAGATGGAGAACCAAAGTATTGCAAAAACCATTGCCGTTAACCTAACGGCACCAACCCTTCTACTCAACAGGTTCTTGCATTTTTATGCAAGCAGCAAGGCCCAGAAAATTGTCATCAACATATCGTCAGGAGCGGGACGGCGAGCAATCCCCTCTTGGTCGGTATACTGCGCCACGAAGGCAGCACTCGACATGGTATCGGAAACTGCACAGCAGGAACAGATCGAAAAGGGAACCAACACAAGGATTTTCTCGGTTGCCCCAGGAGTAGTCGACACAGCAATGCAGGAGGAGATTCGGTCCGTAGAGCAAGCTAACTTTAGCCAGGTAAATCGGTTTCACGAATTAAAGAAAAAGGGGGAACTCGCCTCAACGGAGAAGGTAGCTGAAAACTTGTTTCAACTTGCTACTCATCCAGAGAAATTCAGCGAAGTAATTCTCGACATCCGGACATTTTAGAGGAATTACTTGCCCCGAAAGAAACGCTGTAATGATTCAAAAATGGGATATCCACCCGTATTCCCCGACGACAAAAGCACTGCCCGTTCAGGATGAGCCATCATGCCCATTACATTTTTGTGCTCGTTGCAAATAGCAGCAATGTTTTCGACCGAACCATCAGGATTAAAATCGACTGATAGATTTCCGTTCTTATCACAGTAGCGTAAAAGTATCTGCCCTCCAATACGCAAATCGAGCAACTCCGTTTGACTCGCAAAATAAGCACCACGGTTATGGGCAAGTGGAATACGCATTATAGTGCTACTTTCTATATTCCAAGTGATAGCTGCTTGACGCGAATCTGTGAGTAGATATACATTTCTTCCTATAAACCGACCATCTGTATTTGAACGAATCTCGCCCGGCAACAAACCCAACTTGCACAGCGCATAGAATCCATTTCCTATACCCCACACATATCCACCTCGCTTAGCAAAAGTGACTATTTTCAACAAAATCGGGGAAGGACTCTCCTCTGCTACAAAGTTGATCCCCGGTATAAAACCACCGGTTATAACAAGAAGATCGACTCCCTTTAAAGAATCATCCTTATGCCAAATCTCCACCACCTCCCATGTGGTTACCTCCTTAAAGGCTGCAACAACATCGCGGTGACTCTCCGAATCGGGAAAAACAACTACACCAACCTTCATTGAATAACTTGCGGTATTAAAGAAAAAGTGATTGCAAGAACAACAGTATGTCCAAGCAGTGATTACACTCCAAATATAACCATTTTAAAGACTAAACTTCACGAATGAGAAGAAGTAAAAAAAGTGACAAGCGATGAACAATATGGCAAATAAAAACACGATACGAAAAAAATCAAACCTGTTTGATAGCCCCCTGAAACGATCTCACAACCCCTAAACTAGTATATATCTTATCAAAAAATCCGTAAATTGCCGAGGTAAAATTTAATGCCATGGTGCGCTACCTCCGTTACTCTCTCCTAATTCTAGTAATGATCGGCCTCATAATTGTAGGTTTTTTTGCAATTACTGAATATCGTCCGAAACCGATTGAAATAGTTCAAGTCAACGTTTTATCTGACACCATTAAAACCGATACGCTAACCATCATAACGTGGAATATAGGTTATGCTGGTCTGGGCAAAAACATGGACTTCTTTTTCGATGGAGGCAAAATGGTTAGGGGAACCAAGGAAGATGCCATCAGCAATCTTAGCACAATCGAAACATTTCTTCAAAAATTCCATGGCGATTTTATTTTTATTCAAGAAATAGACAAAAACTCGACGCGCTCGTATGGAGTCGACCAGGTTGCATCATTGGAAGCATCAATGCCAAACTTCAATACAGCCTTTTGCCTTAACTACAATTCGATTTATGTGCCAGTCCCAATTACAGAAAACTACGGCAAGGTAATTTCGGGTTTAATGACACTCTCTAAGGCAACGCCAAAAAACGCGTCCCGTATCGCGCTGGGAAGTCGTTACCCCTGGCCCCGAAGATTATTCATGCCAAAGCGCGCCATGCTCGAAACCCGATTTTTGCTCTCCAATGGAAAAGAGTTGGTATTGCTGAATACCCACTGTGAGGCTTATGACAGTGGTAGCCTGCGCCGTGTTGAGATGCAGCATATCAAAGAAATAGCCACGACGGAATACAAAAAAGGAAACACTGTGATTATTGGAGGCGATTGGAACCAAAACCCGCCAGGGATTTCAACCTCAAGCACTAAGTATTTCAATCCAATACAAATACCACAAAACTACGCACCAACAAATTGGACCTGGGCCTTTCAAACTCAACCCACCAACCGCTACCTCTACGAACCTTACTGTGAAGGAAATACATCAACAACGATTATTGATTATTTCCTCCTATCCCCCAATGCAAAACCTCTATCTGTCAATCGAATAGACTTGGGGTTTAAAAATAGTGACCACAATCCCATAGTGATGAAATTTATGCTTTACAACAACGCTGACTAAAATCATATTCCCCAACCCTTTAACCATCTCCAAAATCCCTACTTTCGCCGCCGAAATAAAACTAGGAATTTTAGAAATGGGGAATTTAAAAATCTGGGGAACAACATTACTACTGGTTACGTTGTCAGTTTTTAGTATCGCGCAAACCGAGTCAGGCTCTACAGATAGCCTTCAATCAACGGTCACACAAACACCATTGCTCTCCCTTTCGGGCGACATAAAAAGCAGGCACACTTGGCGTGGTGGATTAACCTGCTCAGCAATGAATCTTCAGCCGACCCTTAACTTACGGGTTAAAAACTTTACGCTTGGTGCTTGGGGTTGCTATACGGTGGACAATAGCTACGCTGAAATTGATCTGTATGCCACATACAAATTGGGGAATTTTTCAGCATCCCTGCTAGATTACTACAACCCAATTGAAGGGGTAAAAAAGAACGATGTTTTCGATTACAACCAGGACTCCACCCGTCACCTTATTGACGTTAACGTGAAGTTTCATGGCACAACCGATTTTCCAGTTTATCTCTTGGCTAGCACCCTGATATATGGTGCCGACAAGAAACCAGACAGCAACAGCAATAGATATTCCACATATTTTGAGGCTGGTTACACCTGCCATTTAAGAGCAAACCAACAGGTTGATATATTCCTAGGAGGGACACCACACAAGTCATACTATGCGACTGAAGCCGCGATAGTAAACATAGGAATGACGGCTCGGCAAAACATACAGGTTTTTGGCCAATACAACCTGCCATTATACATATCGATGATTGTTAATCCAAAATACGAGAACATCTATTTTATTCTTGGCATCACAATCCTTTAACAAATAAAATAGAGGATAAATCAAAAATTAGGATCAAAGAGGACAATCCAGGTGCGGATTGCCCTTTTTTTTTTAATTTAGCAAAGTGGTGTTTGCAGTATCAACCTTTATTTTATTACTTTACACCGAGGTCATCTTAGGTATTTATTACACTTCCTAGGGTTTTGACATTGCTTAATCAACAAAACATTATGAGTATTACCGATCAAGATCTGCAGTTTTTTGTGTTAGCGCTTAAAAACGCGTCCAGCTACGATCTCTCGGAGTACTCTGATAAGTCGTTGAAAAGAAGAATGGAAAAAATCCTAACCGACAACAATATGGACCTTAACACCCTTGTCGGCACACTTAAAACAAACAAAGAATTCACCGAACGCATTGTGAGAGAGATTACGGTTAATACAACCGAACTTTTTCGCGACCCACAAATTTGGCAAACCCTTAAATATCGAATACTTCCGAGGTTCAAGAACAACAAAACGATTAATATTTGGCATGCAGGTTGCTCTACAGGACAAGAGGTTTACTCGATGCTCATTTTGCTTAACGAAATGGGTCTTTATGATAAAGCCAAAATATTTGCTTCCGATATAAATAGCGATGTGCTCAATCAAGCGAAGAAGGGTGTATACAAGTATAGATTCAATATTGGGTATCTAGATAATTTTGACAAGGTAATTAAGCAAAACCCATTCAACTACGAAGAGTTTAACGAGGTTCCATACGATAAGTATTTTGATATTGATAAGGTGAAGGACACCCTGATCATGAAAAAATTCCTAACTGAGAAACCCATATTCAGGAAGCATGACTTGGTAAAAGATGGCAACCTTTTTTTCGCCAAATTCGACCTCATTCTTTGCCGTAACGTTATTATCTATTTCAACTATAGTTTACAAAACAAAGTTTTTGAACTATACCACAGCAACCTTTACCCTAAGGGTGTTTTGGTGCTTGGAATGCATGAAACCATACTAGGTCCACATGCCACAAAGTTTGAAAAACTCGCACAGTTCTATGTAAAAAAATAGTTGTTGTCTCCCAAACCTACACTTAAGCGTCATGAAGCAATTTCAAAGGTTAGACATACATAAGAAAATCCATATCACAGCCATAGCCCTCTTGGTTGTGCTATACGTAGCATCTGCAGTAATCCTAAATTCATTTACCAAAGCAAGAAACGAGCATCAAAACGAGCGGATAATGGCTCAAATCCTCACCGACATAAGCCAATCAGCCGCAATCGTAGAGGTGCAAACCAAACCTGGGTTCGACGCTCAAGACAAGCAGTTGCTCAAGAACGTTTTCCATCAATCTTACTTTCTGCCTGGCACATTTCCCTATATCGTTGATGAAAAAGGCTTTATCATCAACGACCTTTTTCGTGAAGGCCAAAAAATACGGAAAGATATTTTTGATGCAATTAGATCAAACACCCAAAAAGAGGGCAGTTTTAATTTTTCGGAAGAGTCAAGAAACGGAAATATCGAAAAAACGCTTTACTTCCAATATTTTAAGCCCTACAACGGTTATATCTGCCTTTCGGTTGATACCGCCCAAATAAACCAAGCAACAAATTCCAACAAGATATACTTAGGGTTGATTGTTTTCTTGGTAATTTTTATTTTCTATTATGGGCTAAAAATAATCCTAGGTCCTATTTCTCTCGACATCAAATCACTAAGCAAAACCATCGACACCATGGCCGATGGAATGCTCCCCGAGCACCTGAGTACCAACAGAGTTGATGACTTTGGAAAACTAATTGATTCCACCAACGAATTAATCGACAACCTTGGGAAAACTGCAATTTTTGCCGACGAAATTGGCAAAAACAATTTACTTGCGGAATACGCCCCAGCCAGCAAAGAAGATGTTTTAGGCAATGCATTGGTAAGGATGCGGGAAAGCCTTTTGATGAATCAAAAAGAAGAAACAATTCGAAAAACAGAAGGGGAAAAGCAGAACTGGGTAACCTTAGGCTTAGCAAAATTTGGCGAAATACTCCGCCAGAACAACAATGATCTCACCCTCCTTTCAGAACACGTTATTCAGCATCTCATCAACTACCTTAACGCAAATCAAGGTGGTATATTTGCGCTGAACGATGAAGACGGGCAAGAAAAAGCCTTGGACTTAGTGGCCTCCTTTGCCTATAACCGTAAAAAACATCTCACCAAGCAAATTATGTTTGGGGAAGGGCTGGTTGGCACTTGCGCTAACGAGAAGCAAACAATCCATCTTAAAGAGATTCCCAACGATTATATTACAATTACCTCAGGACTGGGTGAGGCCACCCCAACGAATCTGCTAATTGTTCCATTGACGCTGGAGGACAGCGTGTTTGGTGTCATCGAAATTGCCTCCTTCAGTGAGTTTCAACCTCATGAAATAGAATTTGTGGAGAAACTCAGCCATAGTATAGCATCTACCCTTTCGAGTGTAAAAATAAACATCCGAACAACCTATCTGCTTGAACAATCGCAGCAACAACGTGAAGAGATGGCGGCCCAAGAGGAGGAGATGCGCCAGAACATGGAGGAGATGCAAGCTACACAAGAAGAGATGCAGCGGAAAACAGCGGAACTGCAAGCGGTAAATACCGCTATAGACGAGGCGTTACTGCAAGGAGAGTTAGAGGTCGATGGTTCTGTCATCAACTTAAACCAGAATTTCCTAAATATACTGGGACTAGGCCGTGATGAAATTATGGATAGAACAATCTTCAGCCTAGCTCCAGCGACCACTTCCCGTGAAATTAAAAGCCTATGGAATTCGGTAAGTTCCGGTAATAGTGAAAAGGGCGTTTTCCACTTCAATTCCACCGATGGGGACGATCGTTTCTTAATGCTCAGTTTTAGTCCAGCATTTGATGAGATGGGCAGTTTTATTAAGGTTATTGTTCTTGGACAAGATGTAACGGAAACTAAGAATCTTGAGCAAAAAGCAAAAAAACAAGCCCAAGAAATTGAAAAAAACATAGAAAAAATTGAAGAAGAACAGGAAATTGCAAAAATACGGCAAAAAGAGATAGACGCCATGCTCTTAGCCCTAAATCAGAATGTTATTGTATCGGAAATGACTGGGGAGGGGCGAATTACATTTATCAATCAGAAAAATGTGGATACCCTTGGCGACACACCCGATAAAATTGTGGGCAAATACCACAGAGACCTAGATTTTACTGCAAAAAATAATCCAGAAGCATATAAACTTTTTTGGAACAATCTTATGAACGGAGTGTCTCAGGAAAGAATATTCTCATTGAAAGTTGGATCCGAAACTAAATGGATTCGTGAAGAATACACACCTGTTCCCGACGAGAACGGATCAATATTTAAGATTATCACACTTGGATTCGACGTTACGGCCGAAAAGGTATTTGAACAAGAGGTAGAAGAATTAAAGAAAGAGGCAGCAAAACGAAAAGACCGTTAAGGCATAAAACGATAAAGCAATATGTACGAGATAGGGATAGTAGATACCCGAAATGTAATAAAAACCATCAAGGAGGTTTTTGGCTACGACTTTACCGACTACGCCATTACAACCTTTAGGCGCAGGCTTGATGTTGTCATCAACAATAATAAGTTGAGAGACGCAGATGCCCTACTCCAGAAGTTACAAAACGAGAAACCTTTTTTCGACCAATTCTTATTCGATATTTCGGTAGACACCACCGAAATGTTCCGAGATCCATCGCTGTGGAGATACCTAAAAGACAGGATCATACCCGAAATAGCAAAAGGTAGCACCAAAACTAAAATATGGGTAGCCGGATGGGATTCAGGAGAAGAATTATACTCATTGGCAATCATCTTAAAGGAAATGGGTCTGCTAGATCAAGTGCAGATTTATGCAACTTCATTTAGCGACGCTAAATTATCCAGAACCAAAGAAGGAATTATTGACCCGAAACAAATTGAGGTAAACGAAGCCAATTACGAACGGTACAACGGATCATCCGCTTACGCAAACTACTACAGCCTTAAAAATGGCATTCCGGTAATAGACAAGGCATTAATTGAAAACGTGACTTTTATAAAACAAAATACTATATTTGATAACTCACCTTCGGGTATAAGGCTTATTCTGTTCCGCAATCAGATGATATATTACAATCAAGTAATGTGCGACAGGGTAATGAAAATAATGGCGAATAGCCTCGTGCCGGGTGGTTATTGTATCGTTGGAATTAGGGAAAGTTTAGAGAGTCTCGGACTGTCTGCACCTTTCTCCCTGTTTGACGACATGGAAAAAGTGTATAAAAAGAAAAACAGTTAGTTTAACATGTATAAAGCACTAATTATAGGTGGATCAGCGGGTAGTTTTCAAGTAATCACGAAGATTCTGCACTCCCTACCACCAAACTTCCCGCTACCGGTGTTGCTCAGCCTTCACCGGTTAAAACACGTGAGGAGTGGTTTTGTGGAGGCACTTTCGATAAAATCAGGCATTCCGGTTATTGAACCATACGACAAAGAAGCCATAAAACCCGGCCGAGCGTATCTTGCGCCAGCAAACTACCATATGTATGTGGATCTTGGAAATAGGATTGCCCTCTCAACGGAGGAACCAGTAAACCATTCCCGTCCTTCCATCGACTTATCATTTGTTACTGCAGCTCAAGCTTACCGCGAAAAACTTATTGGAATTATCCTTTCTGGGGCGAACAAGGATGGGGCGTTTGGCTTAAAAAAAATAAAAGATAATGGAGGGCTTTGCATCGTTCAAGATCCTGCTGAGTGTCAAGTTAAAACCATGACCGAAGCAAGTTTAAAACTTACCCCAGTCGATTATGTGCTAAAAACCAATGAAATTATTAACTTTCTGCAAAAAATAAAATAAAAGCAACTACCATGGAGTCGGCCACACGAAAAAACAAATCGTACGCAACTGCAATATTCATTGTAGGTATTGCCGTTGCTTTGATTTCCGTCTATGCTATTGGTGGCAATCAGGCTTGGCTATCCTACTCTTCATTAGTATTTATGCTTTGCCTGCTTACAGGCTTATATTCGGTTACAGCATATCAGCAGAAGGAAAACATAAGTCTTTCGGCGCAAAATGATGGCCTAGAAAAAAGGTTGAGTCAATTCCAATCGCAGGTTGGAAAAAAGAAAGAAACGATTGTTGATGCAAAAGAAACAATTCAAGTAGAAGAGTTTATCCGCAAAATCCTGCCCGAATCAAACCAGCAGTTCGGATCACAGGAAAAGTTGACAGAATACATTCTTACATCCATTGCCAAAGAGTTCAGTATTGCTCAAGGTCTATTTTTCACTAAGGATGCCAGCACTGAAACCTTTACGCTGCAGGGTCGCTATGCCTACTTTTCGGAGGACCTACCACACAATTTCAAGGAAGGCGAAGGGCTTTCAGGCCAAGTAGCCAAAGATAAAATGGTGTTGAACATATCGGATATTCCAGACGGATACATTACTATTGTGTCTGGATTGGGAACTGGAAATCCCAATAGCGTAATGATTGTCCCTGCCATTTCGCAAGGAACAACTGTTGGCGTTATGGAGTTAGCTTCATTCCACACCTTTACACCTAATGAAGTTGACCTATTTTCCAAGATTACGGCCCAATTGGGAGAAAGAATTGCAAATCATTCAACTATATAGATAACATGGAAAAGGGCTACAACATGTGGCAGGTATCCGATGTCGTAAAGAAAAGAGTAATAATTTCTGCAACTTCGGGATTTATCCTACCGCTCGCGGCTTGGATTATTGAACTAGTGAGGACTAAAAACCCTGCTAGCTATTCGGGACTATGTAATATTCACTCGTCCAATCCTGCCCTTTGGTTCCTCGATACAGTTCCAGTGCTTGCCGCTGCTGCTACTTACATGATTCTTCGAAGGCACTACAAGAGAGTAGAAACACTGGAGAGAGAGTTATTGGAGAAGAACGAGAACATTAACAAAAACGCCCTTTTTGCAAAGCAAATTGGTGAGGGCGATTACATTACCAGTTTTGAAGTTCCAAGCGAGGATGACATCCTCGGCCGTTCACTCCTTGTGATGCGAGACAACCTACTCGAAACCACCACCAAAGAGGCCCAGCAGAATTGGATTTCGGATGGAAAAGATCAAATTTCGAACATACTTCGGTTGCACACCAATATTGATGAACTTTCGTATGATGTTCTGACTAACCTTATTAAATATATCAAAGTCATACAAGGAGCTTTATACGTATTCGATGACGATCGAAACGTACTAATTAACCTTGCGGCATACGCCTATAATCGCAAAAAGTATTTAAAGCAAGAGTTTAAAATCGGAGAAGGGCTTATCGGTCAGTGCGCTTATGAGCGCGACATTATATACCGCAAAGAGATCCCGAACGATTACGCGAGTATTACAAGTGGCATTCTTGGAGACCAAAAACCCCAAGCCATCTTATTGGTGCCTTTAATTACCGATGAAAAGTTATATGGTGTTCTGGAATTCGCCTCGATTGAACCGGAAATTCCGGAACTAACCATTCGTTTCCTCCGTGAACTAGGCGAAATTATTGCCCGCACGATCTTCAACTTAAGCATCAATCTTAAGACCGAAAAACTCCTAAAAGAGGCGCAGCTGATGACCGAAGAGTTGCGCGAAAACGAGGAGGAGTTAAGACAGAACGCGGAAGAAATGAGAGCAACCCACGACGAGTTGGAAAAATCGAACTCGAAGTTGGAATCAAAGATACAAGAGGTTGAAAATGCTCAAAAGAGGCTTCACAGCTTGCTCGAAAACGCATCAGAAATAATCTCCATTTACAACAGCAACCTAAAGTTGGTTTTCATCAGTCCCTCTGTGACCAAAATCCTTGGATACAGCCCTCAAGAAATGATGAGCGGCAAAGACATGGATCGGCTTACTCGTAAAGGAGAACAGACCATCGCTGAATTCTTTGAAGCCCTTCAAGGCAAGAGCAAGGAGTCTAGAACCATCCAGTACACATTCATGAAGAAGGATGGCGAAAAGATTTTCTTGGAGGTTACCGGACGAAACCTATTAGACGATCCCGCTATCCAAGGAATCATCGTAAACTCGCAGGATATCACCGAACGCAAGAGGGCAGAGAAGGAAGAGCGCATGCGCAGCAAAATGCAGGCACTTTCGGAAAATTCACCCGATATGATTATCCGTATTAATACCCTAGGCCAATTCTTCTACGCCAACCCAATGGTAGAGTTGTACTTAGGTATTCCTACCAAAGATATTGTGAACGAAACACTCTCATCGGTAGAACTGGCAGAACCACTATCCGAATTTTTTAAGGACGCAATAAAAAAAATAAAAGCAACCAAAGAGAAGGTCGAAGGCGATGTTGTTTTTAACTCCAAATTGGAGGAAACTACAATGCATATTGTAGCCATTCCGGAATTCAACGAGAATGAACTTGAAACGATTCTTTTTGTCAGCCACGATATTACCGAAGCCAAACGCATTGAGCTGGAAGTTCAAGACAAGAATCGAAAGCTAACGGAGAGTATCAACTACGCACAAAAAATTCAAACATCCATACTACCCGACAATCGTACAATTAGAAAATACCTGCCCAACTCTTTTGTTTTTTATAAGCCTAGAGATGTTGTAAGCGGTGACTTCCCTTGGTTCTTTAAGAAGGATGGCTATATTTACATTGCAGTAGTTGATTGTACCGGGCATGGCGTTCCTGGGGCACTGCTCTCGTTTATTGGGTACTTTACCTTAAATAACGTAGTAGACCATGACAAGGACTATACCGCTGGGCAAATCCTAGACCACCTGCACCAAGGCGTAAGAACTACGCTCAAGCAAGATCGGGTCGATGCCGATGCGCGAGATGGAATGGATATTGCACTTTGTAAAATAAACCTTAAGCGCAATGAAATTCAGTACTCCGGAGCACACCGTCCACTCTATCTCCTTCGGGCTGGAGTATTGGAAGAGTTTAAAGGAGACCGTAAGGCAATTGGTGGTATTCCCCACCGAAGCAAAGCCGAGACTCCATTTACAAACTACACGCTTCAGATACAAAAGGGCGACAAAATATTCTTTTTCTCCGATGGACTACCCGACCAAATCGGTGGAGCAGACATGAAAAAATACTCGTCCAATCGAATTAGGGAGACATTAACGTCCTTCCCCGATTTGCCGATACAAGACTACCATGGAATTTTCGCCAAAGACTTGGATGAATACAAAGGAGACCACAAGCAGATTGACGATATTTTGCTGATAGGGATTGAGTTTTAAATTGTAAATTATACCAAATTAACTAACTTTACGCGCTATGGATAATAAGAATGTAAAGGGTTTTCTTGAGTTCGTCTACGACTTCTACAAGTCGATGAAGGCCCATGAAATAAGCTTGGTTTATGAGGGAGAAATAACTCACCAAATAACCAAAGCCTTCACCTCTCTTACCGAATCCAACATGGCCAAGGAAGAGGAATCTAACTCTGTTCAAAAGAAGGTATTTCACGTAATGGTTGAATGCCTCCAGAACATCAGTAAACACGCCGACAACTTTGGTTCTGAAGACTTCCTATTTGCAGGAAGAGGGATTTTTATGGTAAGCAAAGGCGAAGAAGAATACAATGTAACCACAGGAAACGTTATTGAAAATTCGAAAATCGAAGAACTTTCAAAAATTCTGGATCAAATTAACTCCCTAGATAAAGAGGGACTTAAATTGCTCTACAAAAACCAGATGAAAGAGGGACGATTAAGCGAAAAAGGTGGTGCTGGCCTTGGTTTTATTGACATTGCTCGCAAAACCGGTCGTAAGTTGGAGTATCACTTCCTCCCGATTGATAACGAATCGCACTTTTTTATTCTAACTTCTACAATTGATAGAAACGCCTAATTAACCGCATTTGTACTATGGAAACTATCAAGATTCTTGGCACCGACGATACTCCTCACATAATCCTTGACCCGGATAATGAAGTGTTTGAGATCTCTGGCCGCTCTCTACCCGAAGATGTAACTTCGTTTTACGAACCAGTTCTTACTTGGCTTGATGAATACTCCCAAAGTCCTAACAAAAAAACCGTATTCACATTCCGATTAGTTTATTTTAATACTGCCTCATCCAAACTTCTCTTGGATATCCTCATGAAACTTGAGCATATGCATGAAGACGGAAAGAGCGTATTAATTAAATGGTTCTACCCCGAAGATGATGAGGACATGCAAGAGGCCGGCGAAGAATACGCTGACATTGTGGACGTTCCCTTCGAACAAGTGGGCTATTCCGGCTCCTAATCCGCACCCAATCTGGCTATAACTGTTGATACAAAGCTGTAAACAATGAGTGAAGAGATACTGAAAGCATTAATGCAACTCTTTGCAATTATCGCAAAGCAGGATGAAGGCGTTGAGCTTAGTGAACGAGCCTTTGTTGTAAACTTCCTAAATCAGCAGATAAACGATGAGGCAGTACAAGATTACATTCACCTTTTCGAGGAACACGCAGGGCTTCTAGAAAAAGATGAAGAAAACGAAGAAGAAAAAGGGAAAATCAAGCTTACCTCGGTAAAAGACTCGGTAAGGATTCTTGGAATCTGCAAAAAGATAAATAAGACCCTTACCCAGAAGCAAAAAATCGTTGTTCTAGTCCGCCTGTTCGAACTTATCAATGCCGACAGAAAGTTCTCGGAACAACGTATGGCCATCATCAATACGGTGGCTGAGGTTTTTAAACTTACCAAGGAAGAGTTTACCGATATCGAGAACTTTGTAATTGGAAATACGCTTCAGGAACTCGATACCCCTAGCGTGCTTACCATTCACGATAAAGGTAGAGTGCAGGTTTATAGTAAATATATCCCCACCGAGTCGCTCGATGGGTTTCTTGCTATTCTCCAAATCAAGAGTGTCGACCTTTACTTCCTGAGGTATACCGGAAGTGCCGACATTTTTCTGAACGGACTTCCTATCAACAATAAGAGAATATATCTGTATGCTAGCGGCAGTTCAATTAGGCTGCCCAAAGGCAAACCAGTATACTACACTGATGTGGTTTCCCATTACTTGGCGGACTCATCCATCACCAAAATTTCCTATCGCGTAAACAACCTAGGCTACACATTCAAAACTGGCGGCACTGGTCTACGAAACATCAGTTTTGCCGAAGAACACGGAAAACTGATTGGGATTATGGGCGCTAGCGGTGCAGGAAAAACCACACTGCTAAATGTGCTCTCTGGAAATGAAGCACCATCTACTGGTGAAGTTTTAATTAACGGAATTAACCTCCACACCGATAGAAATAAGCTAGAAGGAGTTATTGGTGTTATTCCACAGGACGATTTGCTAATTGAGGAGCTTACTGTATTCGAAAACCTCTACTACAACGCAAAACTTTGCTTCAAAGACAAATCGGACGAAGAAATAACGGAACTCGTTGAGAAGACACTGTCGAGTTTAGGACTTCTCGAACGCAAAAACCTTAAAGTAGGATCATCTTTCAACAAAATGATATCCGGCGGTCAACGCAAGCGCTTGAACATTGCCCTTGAATTGATTCGCGAGCCATCTATTCTATTTGTTGACGAACCAACCTCCGGCCTCTCCTCACGCGATTCGGAGAATGTGATGGATCTCTTGCGAGAACTCACCTTAAAAGGAAAACTCATCTACGTTGTTATCCACCAGCCATCTTCGGATATCTACAAGATGTTCGATAACATGATGATTCTCGACACGGGTGGCTATATGACCTATTACGGCAACCCAGTGGAAGCCGTTATGTACTTCAAAAGGATTGATGACCAAATCAATAGCGAACAAGGCGAATGTCCCACATGCGGAAACGTTAACCCCGAACTCATCTTCAATATCGTTGAAGCGAAGGTGGTGGACGAATTTGGTCAATATACCCCTATCCGAAAAGTATCGCCTGGGAAGTGGGAGGAATACTTTAAGGAAAATATCCGCATGAAAAGGATTGAGGATATATCGGTTCCACCGCCTGTATCGCTCAACATTCCTTCAAGGCTTAAACAGTTTGTAATATATACTATTCGCGATTTTCGCTCGAAAATTAGCAACACCCAGTATATTGCGCTCAACCTGCTTGAGACACCGCTTTTGGCATTTATTCTCTCCTATGTAATTCGATACATTGCCAATCCTACTTCGGATGTATACATTTTCAGAGAAAATGAAAACATTCAAATCTATATTTTTATGGCCTTGATCGTTTCCCTATTCGTAGGGCTAACGGTAAGTGCTGAAGAGATTTTTCGTGACAGAAAAATATTAAAACGTGAGGCATTCTTGAATCTAAGCCGATCGAGCTATCTCCTAGCCAAAATAACCATTCTGATTGTTATTTCGGCAATACAAAGCCTACTATTTGTTTTAATTGCCAATAATGTTCTTGGAATCCAAGACATGGGTTTCGTATATTGGTTTGCCTTATTTACCACGGCGGTTTTCGCTAACATACTAGGTCTAAACATCTCTGCTACTTTCAACGCTGCAGTTACAATTTATATCGTAATCCCACTTATCATGATTCCCATGATGGTGCTTAGCGGTGCCATGTTCAGTTTCGAAAAACTAAACAGAACGATTGGTAGCGTTAATAAAGTTCCATTGATTGCCGATATGATGGCAACAAAATGGGCCTATGAAGCACTAATGGTTCATCAGTTTAAGGACAACGGCTTTGAATCCTATTTCTATAACATTGAGAAAGAGGAAAGCCAGGCAAACTACAAATTTGTTTGGTACGTTCCTGAATTGCAAAAAAGAGCAGAACAATCACTGTTGTTGCTAGACAAGGCTCCTACCGCGGAAAGCAAGGCTCAGATGGCCGATTACCTCGCCGTACTTAAACGGGCCATTAGTAAAGAAGCTATACTCGTCCCTTCAATAACCTTCGAAAACACAGATGACCTTGTGCCCGAATCTTATACGATAGAGGTAGCGGCAATGCTTTCGGAATATTTAGAGAAGTTGCTAAAACATTACGATGAAGCCTTTCAGCAAGCCAATAGCAAGAAGGATGCAATGGTAAATTACTTTCAAAACAAGAACAAGGCTCTTTACAACGCAAAGAAAATGGCCTACCATAACGAAAGCGTTTCAGACTTAGTCCTTAAGATATTCGAAAAAAACAAGATATTGCAATTCGGCGACGAACTAGTTCAGCAATACGAACCTATATTCAGAGACCCAGAGCGTAGTTCCTTTTTTGGGTTCCGCTCGCACTTTTTGGCACCTCGAAAGTATTTTATGGGAACATATTGGGATACCTTCTGGTTCAACATGTCTATGATTTGGTTTATGACGCTAACCCTCTATGTAACCCTCTATTTTGAGTTGTTAAAAAAGTTAATTGAGGGACTATCTGAGATAAACCTTAAAAAGCTTCGCTTATCTAGGAAATAATTTTTTATCTTTATACAGGTTATAAAACGATTTTAAGTTAAAACAACCGATCAACTATGCTCAAGAAGTTTATATATTTTGCTGCACTCACCCTCATTTTCGGCGGATGTTCTTCGTGCGGAAACAAGGGAGACATTGCAAGTCAAGGTTTTGAAATTCCAGACTCGGTTGAGCCAGACGTTAAGTTCGATGCAAGCGTAGTTCAAGAGTTGGCTGAAAACGTTGCCTCTCCGGTTGAAATTGCGGCTCTAATAAAGAGTTTGAAAGTTCCTTTCTCGAAAGATTACCTTGCTTCAACAAAAAATATTGATGGTTTAAACACCAACTTTAAGCGCGCCATTGGCTTGGGTATATATGGAGCCGACTTGGGTTACATCAACATGTATGACAAGAAATTTCTGGTATTAGACAATATTACTGCCATAAAAAAATTGGCTGATGGGTTGAAAGTTGGACAATTCTTCGATTTCGCAACGATGAAAAGGCTCTCAACAAACAACGAAAACATTGATTCTTTAATACACATATCTACCTCCAACTTCAATAAGATTGATTCCTACCTTAAGGAGACCAACCGCAGCAGTATAAGCTGTGTTATGGTTGCTGGCGTATGGATTGAAGGATTATATCTTTCATGTCAGGTAGCGTCATCAATTGATTCGAAGAAGATGAATGAGTCAATTGGAGAGCAAAAAATTGCATTTTCTACCCTATTCCAGATGCTTTCACTCTACAAAAAAGATCCGAACATAATGGAACTGGTGGAAGATCTCAAGGAATTAAAGACAATTTACGAAGAAGTGACAATTTCTTACGAGGTTGGTGAAACCGAAATGGTTGAAGAGAATGGGATTATCACGTTTAAGCAAAACGACAAAAGCAACGTTAACATCAACGACGATCAACTTAAGCGCATAAGAGCAACAATCATAAAAGTAAGAAACAAGCTAATTGGCGGTTAATATGAAAAATAAGGTTTTAATTGTTTCCTTGCTTACACTATTTTTAGGAGTATTTGTAGGCGGTGTTGCAAAGGCCCAAACCGAGGACGAACTCGTTGAAATGTGTGGGATGCTGGCGAAAGGAGCTACCTACCTAAAGGAGTTTAAAATTAAGCTCGATGCAGGCGATCCACCTCCGCAACAGAGACACTCTATTGTCCTCACCAAGGACACAAAGTATCGCTTTTCCGTGGTTAACTCCAAGGATTTGCCAGGAAAGGTTGTTCTTCAAATATTTGACAATACTCGACTTCTTGGAACTACCTTCGTAATTGCAACGGGAAAGGATTACCCCACTGTAGATATTACTTGTCAAAAGACGGGAGTATACCATTTAAGTTTCTACTTTAAAGATGGCCAATCGGGACTGGCTGCCAGCACGCTATCGTTTGTGGAAAAGATATAAATTGAACAGCAATTAAAAAAAGAGGCTTCTGCCTCTTTTTTTTTGTCCTAAAGAACCATCCGTTTAGTAATAACTCGATATATAAGCGTTGGTTTCCAAATATTTTTAGCGTAATCACCAAGAAAACATAACATCACTTCGGCCCAACCACCTAAATCCCCATTTAATATCTTAATCTTTTCACAACAAAGGTAAACCATTCATTAGGAATCGGTGCATTTCATATAACACCTATACGAGTAAGAGAACAAAAACACCAAACAATTCAGAACAAATCCATTAGAAACGAATAAATCCAACGCTTACAAAAATCCGGACTCAATACACTAATTGAGAAATAACTGAAGGAATGCCATTAGAATAAAGAGGACAAACAAGAGCGCTTGAAAACGAGAAGGTTTATTGTCTACAGAAAAAAAATAGGTTAACAAAAAAGAAGCAGGTGCCGCTCCAATAAAAATAATCTCATAGGTAATTCCTCGCAAAAACCAAAAGCCAAACAGAGCACAAATGAAAGTCCAGAAAAATACGATAAAGATTTTCCGCGAATGAATCTTGAACGAATTATAATGCTGAAGAATTTTTAGGCTCCCTAGAAACACCAAAAAACCTACATAAACAATAAATATGAGATTAAACTTAGATAAAGTCCCTACATATGGGCCAGTTGTGCGAAAGGCAAGCAGAATGGCATCCGCCAATACCCAAGAGCGATCATTAAAGAACAGTTGATAGAATTCAAAGAAAACAAATGGAGCTAAAAAACCAAATACAGAAACCACCCATTCGCGCCAATTAAACTGTCGAAATACAGCGAGCCCAGCGAAAACAACAAGAATAAAGATAATCCCGGGAAGCCAGAAAAAACTGCCAACCCCAATAAAAAAAGATGCTTCAAAAAAATTTGACAGGGCTTGATCCTTACGATAGGAACTAAAAATACGGTTTAACGCAAAAACGAAAAGTAGAGAAAAGAGAGCAACTGGAGTGAGAACAAGACCACTATCAGGAAAACCAACCAGCAACCCAAGAAATAAAACAGGCATGAAGGTTCTCTCTTGTATAAATATACACTTTGAGTTCAAGTTAAGCACAAGGAGCGCAAAAACTATAAAGAAAATTGCTCCAGCAAGCCACATAAGCAAGGGTGCTCCACCAAATACATTTGCGACAGAAGGAAAAAGCAGGGAATGCTGGTTGAAAACGGCAGGAGTAGACGTTTGTCCAAAAGTAAAAAACTCGATTACCCAAAACGACACACAAATTGCCAGAATTACAGCAAACGTAAAGGGTAAACTATTCCGAAAAAAGAGGACAAGTGCCTTCATAACAAAAATTATTGTTCCGAAAATTCAAATCCGATATCTTTCCTAAAGACCATTCCCTCATAATGCACTGTTTCTACACCTGCATATGCATTGTCGATAGCACCTTTTAACGAATCACCCAAGGCAGTAACCGCAATCACACGACCTCCGGCAGTTACAAGTTGGTTCGCCGAATCCAATGTACTCCCGGCGTGAAAAATCAATTCATTACCAATCGGCTTATCCAAAGTAATCGGATATCCGTTGTGGTAGTGTTCCGGATATCCTCCAGAAACAAGCATTACAGTAGCCGAATGCTGAGGAATGGCACCAAGTGCAGCACGCGTCAAACTACCATCCGAAACAGCCTTAAACGCAGCCAGAACATCTCCTGAAATGCGCGGAAAAACTGCCTCAGTCTCGGGATCCCCCATGCGAACGTTATATTCAATTACAAAAGGATTTCCGCTTACATTTATAAGGCCAAGAAAAATAAAACCCTTATACGTAATCCCCATTTTCTTGAGACCGGCCATAGTTGGCTTTACTATTTCCGCCTCAACCTTATTCATAAACGATACATCAGCAAACGGAACAGGAGAAATGGCACCCATTCCACCAGTATTTAGGCCTACATCACCCTCACCAATACGTTTATAATCTTTGGCTTCGGGCAGAATGGTGTAGTTTTTCCCGTCGGTGAGCACAAAAACAGATAGTTCAATTCCACTCAGAAACTCTTCGATAACTACTCGGCTGCTGGCCTCCCCAAACTGGCCCTTAAGCATCTCTTCAAGCGCAGCCTGTGCCTCATTTAAATTGTTCAAGATTATTACGCCTTTACCAGCAGCCAAACCATCGGCTTTAAGAACGTAGGGTGCACTAAGCTGGGTAAGGAATTGCTTCCCTTGTTTGAGTGTATTAGCAGTAAACGTTTGATAGCGAGCCGTGGGAATGTTGTTCTCAACCATGAATACTTTAGCAAAATCTTTGCTTCCCTCTAGCTGAGCTCCATCAGCGCATGGGCCAATAAAACCAACCTTCGACAATTCAGGTGTGCTTTTAAAATAGTCGCCTAACCCTTTCACCAACGGTTCTTCAGGACCAACTATCACCATGTTAATTCCATTTTGATGAACAAACCGTGAAACCGCATCAAAATCCAGCGAATCTAAAGGTACATTCTCTCCTAAGGCTGCTGTGCCCGGGTTTCCTGGTGCAACAAATAGTTTTGTAAGCAACTTACTCTCAGACAATTTTAATGCAATAGCATGTTCGCGCCCACCAGAGCCAATAAGAAGTACCTTCATGGTGTTTTTTTTGTAAAGTTACACTGCAACAATCGAAAAAAAAAGCACTATTTAAAGTGTGCTACATTTATTTCGACGGCAAATGAGATACTCCTAATTCCACTTTAGAGCAGGAAGAAAAAAAGAGACTCTATTGCGCTTTAAAAACATTGTTGTCCGATAAAAAAACAACACAACTATTAATCTGCACTATTTTGTTAAACCTCTACGAGGTATACTACCGTTTAAGGTAACTTTTTCTACAATACTAAATCTCCTACGGAGAAACTTCCGCGTAGCGGATAAAGTATTGTAGACCAATATTACAACAATTGCTATTTTTCCCTGTAGGGGATAAACATAAGTTTGCCCGACAGTAGCGCTTTAAAGTCAGTGTTTACTTGTGTTTTTGATTATGCCTAATAATATACACCTCATAGAACCAAAAAAAAGGGCGCAAAATAAAATAGAGAAAAAAGAGGCTGTCGGGTAGGCTCACCATTCTCCAATCGCTATAGTTAGGATTCATTATCTTCCAACTTTCAACTTTATGCCTAAAACCTCGTTTCAACTTCATTTTATAAATGGGAATTCGTAAACGAGTAACTCTACGAGAAGAAGTATATGCCTCTTCGTGAATTGCGGCATTTATGGCTTGATTGACGAGCCAAGAAACTGATTTGTCAGTAGTAAATGAGAAATCCCTGCTTCCAAAAAAAATATTTGAGAGAATTAGCGCTTGAGTTACAACTCGCTCATTACCATTTTCTTTTGCACGATGCATTACCTGATCTAAGTTGAAACTATCGCTATTCACAAGCTGTGAAATATCGTAAAGCCAGCGTAAGCGAAACCACTGATGAATGGCACCATGAAGGCATAAAAACTCAAAGTTATGCTCTGGCGATAGCAACGAAATAGATTTTCCACCGACAGCTACTTCCTGCTTATCGGAAAAAACTTGATTGAGCGATACAGGAAAAAGGGATTCTTGCGAAAACAAGCGCCAGTGCAACTCCACCATTATTCCCGTTTTTGAATGCGTATATGCTACCTGATTTTTGTGCTTGTAGTAGTATGCTCTCTGCTTGGGCGACAGCTCAAAATCGGCATTCACCAACATGTAGCCTTCGCTTACAAAAAGAGCATGAAATGCTCCAATATCATTATCAGAAATCAGAATGTCGATATCGCGTGATGGTCGAAGTGCCAAATCACCGTAAAGCTGCTGGCCTAAGAAAGGACCCTTAATTACAATATTAGCAATATTGTTGTGAGTAAGTAGGCTTGAAATGCGAACGGTCTCCGCCGCCATTTTTAAGGTTTGGTGTGTTTGGGCAAGAAACTTCTCTCTGAGAAATGGAGGAATTTCGGTATCTCCAAAATCATTCTTGAAATTATTATAAAATAGCGGCAGCATGCGATGCCTATCACTGAGAGAAACAAGCGTCTCCCAGCAAAAAGGTTTGTGCAGCAGTCCCTTTGCCTCGGTTCGCTGCGTACTTCCACCAGCCGAGCAAACAGCAAGCAAAATTTGTTGCTCTATGGTAAGTCTCGAAAATAGCTGCGAACGAGTTGGATAGGCCATTCTAATTACATTTATAGTAAGCAAATATACTGTAATCGCAGCTGGTAAAGCTGCTTATACAGGCAAATATTTAGCGCATCAGAATAAAAAGAGATGGATAAACAACGTTGGTTATGTTAATATTTACAACACTTCAGCAACAGCCTACTAAATGCAAAAGCAATTGCAGCGAGAATGAATACAGAAATATATAGGTCATCATGACTCCGATTCGTTAGAGTTGCTATGCTATAATTATTGTTGGAAGAACACTGCTACTTAATAAAACCGACAAACCCCAAAGGAAAAGAGTACCTTTAATGAGCCAAGCAGGTTCATTTAAAAGAATAAGTTATAAATTTACATCAAACCATAAATTGGTAAAAAGATACACATCCGCCCAAAAAATCGAGGGGGATTTGGTGTTTAATCCAGCTATTTAACCTGCAAAAAAAACGCAACATTGTTTACTACATACTTATACAAAGCATTTGGACTAACCATTAAATCGGATATTGAATTACCCGAACTGCCTCTCGCATTAGGTGATTTTGATGTAACTGTGTCGTTGGGAGCGACACCTGTTTCCATAGAAAACCCATTATTTAAAGGAGTTCGGTTTGAATCGTCGCACAACGAATTTCTTTTAAAAATTGACCACATTGCAAGCTTTTATGTAACAGCAGGCAAGCATATTGTAATACAAACAGCAAGTAACGCGAGTTTTGACGAGGTACGGCTTTTCTTGCTTGGGTCGGCATTTGGTGCACTAATACACCAGCGCGGTTTGCTCCCTTTCCATGGAAGTTCGGTTAAGATAAATAGTTCGGCAACCATTTTTTCGGGACATTCTGGAGCAGGAAAATCAACCTTAGCTGCGGCATTTCACAAAAAAGGCTATCCAATGCTCTCCGACGATGTAAGCGTAATTTCACTAACAGACCAAGGTATAGCGTATGTACAGCCAGGATACCCCCAAATGAAGCTGTGGAGCGATTCCATAAAAAATCTGGGTGGCGAACCATCGTCGTATAAAACTATCCGAAAGCAGCTTGAGAAGCACTGCATTCCAATTGTTGAGTGCTTTCAGAAAGAAGCTATTCCGCTACAAAATATTTTTATAGTAGCGGCAAGCAACTTAGGCGAACTCAACGTTAGGCCAGCAAAAGGAATAGAGAAATTTAACTTACTTCGGAACCACACCTACCGATTCAACTTTATAGCAGGGGCTGAGATGCAGACAAACCACTTCAACTACATTTCGGCCATTGCTAAAGAGGTAAATGTTTTCGCACTTACCCGCCCAACCGGGAAATTCATTTTCGACGAAATGATTGAAATGATACTAGCGTGCACCAAATAATGCCAAATATGAACTCATTAAAGAAAATTATTTGGCTGGCATCGTATCCAAAATCAGGAAATACTTGGTTTAGAGTGTTTCTATCCAACCTTTTAAACCATAGCGACCAACCTGCCAACATCAATAACCTTTACGCAACTCCGATTGCTAGTAATAGAGAGCTTTTTGATGACGCCACGGGTATATCCTCATCCGAGTTAACTTTCGATGAAATTGATATTCTACGTCCCTTTGTATATGAATTTTATGCCCGCAGCGCTGAAGATTTGCTCTATCAAAAGATTCACGATGCATGGCTATACAACGGTGATAAAAAACCAATGTTTCCCAGTGAAATAACAAAAGGCGTTATCTATTTTATACGCAATCCGTTGGATGTTTCAGTATCCTTTTCGCATCATTTAGGCAAGTCGAATGAAGAGGTAGTGAAATTCATGGCCGACAGCTCCTACTCATTCGGAAGTAATCCAAACCGCTTTCACCTACAAATAAGACAGCGGCTGTTAACCTGGAGCGAGCATATACGAAGCTGGGTAGACGAATCGGGGCTACCTATTGAAGTGATTCGCTACGAAGACATGAAAACTAACACCTTCGAAACATTTAAGAGAGCGATAAACTTTTTGGAGATAAGTGCAACAGACGATGAAATTCGAAAGGCAATTGGCTTTAGCGATATTAAAGTTCTCCAAGAACAAGAGTCGCAGCAAGGGTTTACGGAAAAACCCGCTAAAGCCGCAACTTTTTTCAGAAAAGGCATTGTTGGTTCATGGAAAACAGAGCTAACGGCCGAGCAGATTGATGCCGTTTGCCGCAATCATAAAGATATGATGATGCGATTTGGTTATTTAGGAACCGATGGAAAACTAATCTAATATCACGAGAAAAAAGCCACAGGAGTAAATCGAGCCATCTCCTCCTTACCTGTAACAACAACATTCCCACACCTAAGCCATGCATGAGCAGTGATAGTATCGCTTCCAACCTTTGCCACTCCAAGGTAAAGTGTGGATGCTAACCCACGCTGTTTAAGAATTTTCTTTGCAGCAATTGCCTTCGCAAAACAGGTAACACGCCAAGGTATAACCCGTTCGCTTCTACGAATAGCTTGCGCCACTTGCTTGGCTAAAACAGTATCATTTGCAGAAATTTCATAGGGTGCTTCAACTCCAGCTTTGCCAACCTGTTTTAGTATAAATCGCCTAGAAAACAGAGCGACAAGAAAGGCGTAATATAGAACTGTGACGAAAGTTTGAATTAATAAAATGTATTCGAACCGGCTTACAATGAAAAAACGTCTAAGAAAAGCAGCCATGACTATTTAGATTCAATAATCAACAACCTCTTCTCATTAAGTTGGTTTAAAAACTCCAACGTATCACTTTCGCAATCGCTCTTACTCACCTCAAACTCCACCATAAGTGCAGCTATCAAGTTAGCTATAGAAATAGGATTCTCAATCAGCTCCCAAATTCTGCTCCCAACCGGGTCAAGACCAAAATAGTCTCCATCCTCAATGCTCATCATTACAGTTTCGCCATCGAGGTTGCTCGAAACTAACCCAGAATTACGTTGAATTACAGAATTGCTGTCAAGAATCATCATGTTCCCAATTTTAAACAAAGGTAATGATTTACCAAAGAGATTTAACGAGACATTCATATAATATCACTACTGTCCGACTAAACTCTAAATATTCATTTATTGCCTCTGCATCCCAATAAATACAGGCAACGATTTTGATTATTAGAAAAGCACCCCTCAGAAAATAAGTTTAATTTGACCGTATAAATCTGGCGAACCTCGCTTATTTAAGTAGTCCCGCTTGGTGCTGCGGAGCAGCTCAAAAACATCGAGTAGGCTGATCAGGTGTATCCGGACTAGCGTTGCCACCACCGAAAATGCTTTCTGGGTGTTGGCCATCTTTTGGATCACGGTCATGAGCAGCTGGGCGATCAGCGTGCACCAAACCTGGGTGCGGATGG
>NZ_FMYP01000053.1 GCF_900096565.1 Williamwhitmania taraxaci | reverse complement strand
CGGTAAGCTGGTTCAGCTCTGAGCGCAGGTGTTCGGTAATATCCTCGGCGCATTCGCCGCCGCATAAAACCAGCATGAGGTAGGATCGAAACAAATCACTGTAGGAATACTGTGCCTTAACTCCCCGAATGCCAAGCGTTTGGTCTATGGTGTCGTAAATAGAGGCCTCCCGGATAATTTTGTCTGCAAAATTTATTCCGCCAAAAGAGTTGATGGTGTCGCTAGAATATGTAATTTTCATCCGCTACGATGTTTTCACCTAAGTAGGTGAAAATATTTTAATCGGGAAAGCCTTGTGATGATTATTATTACAGGGGTTCCCGATTATTTTATGCTTTTATGTTGCGGATATAAGGTCTTAGGTGATATTGTTTGTTTTCTTTTTTGTCATTCTGTAAATTATCTTGTTTAGCCTGAATGCTTAATCGTATTCAGGCTAAATTTAACAATAAAAAGATGCACATGTCGAAATTCAGGCTAAATAAATTCACCTATTTTTTGGAATATAATAATGATGTTATATGCTTTAATCTAGTGAATAAATTTTTTTTTGTATTGAATGTGGAGAATTATCTGCTACTTAAGAAGCATGAAGATGACCTTGATAAATTGAAGTCTGTAAAGTTGAATTTGTTTACAGCAATGAAAAAGATTTATGTTATTGTTGATGAGGATGAAAAAGAGATCGATAGGGTTAAGTTGCAGTATTTAACTTCTGTTTACAGAGATTCTACCTATAGATTTACTATAATACCTACATTGAATTGCAATTTTGATTGCTGGTATTGTTATGAAACTAAGACTAAGGGCTCTATGCATCAAGATGTTCAAGATAATATTCTTAGACATATTACTCATAAAATAACAAACGAAAGGATTAGTAGTATAGACTTAGATTGGTTTGGAGGAGAGCCTTTGATGTGTTTTGATGATGTTATATTTCCTTTATCCCAAAAAATATCTCAACTAGCAAATAATCATAATGTTAAATTTTCAAATCAAATAACAACTAATGGGTATTTGTTGAGCAAAACTCGCATCGACAAACTTGCAGAAATTGAGTTGAATCGCTTTCAGATCACCTTAGATGGAAACAAAGAAAACCATCAAAAAGTAAAAAAAGGGAAAAATACATATGCAAAAACAGTGTCAAATATCAATGAGTTATGCCAAAATATTGAAAAGCTTGACCTTAAGTTAAGGATTAATTTCTCAGACGAAAACCTCGCGAGTTGTGTTGATATTATTGCCGATATACCATTGGAGAATCGAAAAAAAATTCAAGTTGCATTTCAACGAATTTGGCAATTGAAAAATATAAATGATTATTACTATGATGTTGATGAGGTGAAGAAGATTTTTAAACAAGCAGGATTTAGAGTGGATGAATACACTACACCTCAAGTGCAATTATGCTATGCTGACAAACTTGAGCAGGCTATAATTAATTACGATGGGCTAGTATTTAAATGTACTGCTAGAGATTTTGTGGAAAGTAATAGCGATGGTTGCCTTAATAGTGAAGGCATGATTGATTGGAACATCAAGAAACTTTCTAGAAGATTGGGACATATTAAGTTTGATAATCCTAAATGTCTTTCATGTGATTTGCTGCCTGTATGTTATGGTCCGTGTAGTCAGAAAATAGTGGAAACTGATCCTGGTGAATTCAATAGAATATGTAACTATCAAGGGTTGAAACAGTCAGTTGATGAAATGTTAAAAAGAATGTACCATGAGCAAATTTGTTAATCTGATTGTATTTTTTCTACTAGTTGAGATTTGCCAAGGTCAACAAATTGGAAATACTATTTCATCGAAGGAGAAGATATTCCATTTAAGCACTCTATGGAGTGAACTGAAATACAATTATGTCAATATGGATCATGTCTCCTTTGATATTGATAGTCTCTATAGTGCTTATATTCCTAGGATTATAGAGACAAATAACGACTATGAGTTTTATCGACTGATGAGAAAGTTTACTGCTACTTTTAAAGATGGGCATACTGAGATATGGGATAATGGTATGTTCTCAACAATGAGAGATTACTTTACTTTGAACTTGATTGATGTTGGAGAGAAGGTTTATGTTTCGACTGTTAGAAAATCGCCGGAAAATGATTCAACATGGGTAGGTGCTGAAGTGGTGAAAATTACGAATATTCCAACGAAACAATTCTTGGAAGATTCAATTTTTCCATATATTTCTGCATCAACCACACAGCATATGTGGATGCAGGGTGTTCATCAGGTTCATCAAGATTTTGTGTGGAAAAAGTTTCAAGCTACTTTAGTTTTAATGAATGGCGATACTGTTGACATTACTCTATCTCGAAATGGTGAAGCTACCCGAACCCTCAATGATCAAACTTGGGGTATCCCATACGAAAGGAATGTGCAACTCGTAAAATTCGAAGTAATTGACGATAGCATTGGTTATTTAAATATCAGGGCTTTTTCGCCTGAAGAGGTTGCAATAAAACTAATAGATCAGCACATTGATGCAATCAATAAAACTAAAGGATTAATTATTGATTTAAGAAAAAATGGTGGAGGTAGTACTACTGTTGCATGGTATTTACAGTCTTTGCTTACCAGAAACGATCATTTCTTAAACTTTGGTTGGGAAACAAGAATAAATAATGGTGTCAAAAAGGCAAATGCTAATTGGAAAGTGGAATACAAGGAGTTTGGAAACAACACTGCATTATTGTTTAATCGGCCAGACACAATCTTCATCCCAGATACTATTAAAAGAATAAGTGTTCCTGTTGTTGTACTGATTGGCCGATATACATTTTCTGCTGCAGAGGATTTTCTAGTTAATATTTATGAGACACCCCAAAGACCAAAACTTATTGGTGAGGAGACTGGCGGTAGTACGGGCTCCCCGCTTGTTGTAAAGGGTCTTCCCAATGATGGAATTATACGAATTTGTACTCGGAGAATATGTTTTCCGTATAGTGGAAAACGTTTTGTAAATGGAGGAATAAAACCGGATATAGAGATTGCACAAACTATTCATGATCTATTAGACAGTAGAGATGTTGTCTTGGAGAGAGGGATAAATGAAATATTGCAAATGAGAAAATGAGTTCAGTTTAAAGTTTACATGAGAAGATTACTCATAAATGTATTTCTAACTATTCCAAACTTGGTGCCATGCATACTCCTTCCACCGGTTGATGGATAAATATTTTCGGAGGAGACAGTGGGTTTCTCGCTAGTAGGCAAAAGGGCTCTATCTTCGTATGGTGGTGCACCACAATTTTTAGTATATTCGAACACCAATTAAGCCTCTATCATAAATGTCCTTCCCCCACTATAACCAACCCGATGCCATGGACTGCGGTCCCACCTGCCTTCGCATGGTGGCGCGCCACTACGGCAAGCACTATACCATTCAAACGCTGCGCGAGCGGAGCCACATTTCGCGCCTTGGCGTGAGCATGCTTGGCATTTCGCGGGCAGCTGAGAGCATTGGCTTTCGTACACTCGGCGTGAAGATTCCGTTCGAGAAGCTGGCCAACGAGGCTCCGCTTCCGGCCATTGTACACTGGAACCAAAACCACTTTGTGGTGGTGTATAAAATTACGGGGCGCACGGGGAAGGAAACCGTTCACGTGGCCGATCCCGCCGGTGGCTTGGTAACCTTTAGCCGCGTTGAGTTTATGCGCTGCTGGGCATCCACGGGTAGCAACGAGGAACCGCAGGGCACGGCGCTGCTGCTGGAGCCCACGCCCGATTTCTACGCCACGGCCGATGAGAAGCCCAACAAGAAGAGCTTCGGCTACCTGCTGAGCTACCTGCGCCCCTACCGCAAGTTGCTCATCCAGCTGCTTCTGGGGTTGCTGCTGGGCAGCTTGCTGCAGCTTATATTCCCCTTTCTTACCCAGGCCATTGTCGATTACGGTATCGGTAACCGCAACATTGCCTTTATTTACCTGGTGCTTATTGCCCAGCTGGTGCTTACCCTCAGCCGGGTATCGGTGGAGTTTATCCGCGGCTGGATTCTGCTGCACCTTGGTACGCGCATCAACGTGGCGCTGGTCTCCGATTTCCTTACCAAGCTCATGCGCCTGCCCATTGCCTACTTCGACACCAAGATGACGGGCGACCTCATGCAGCGCATTGGCGACAACAAGCGCATCGAGACCTTTCTCACGGGCACCTCGCTTTCGGTGCTCTTCTCGCTGATGAACCTCATCATCTTTGGGGCGGTGCTCCTCTTCTACAGCAGCACCATCTTCCTGATATTTTTGGCCGGTAGCTCTATATACGCCGCTTGGGTATGGCTTTTCCTGAAGAAGCGCGAGGAGCTAGACCATCGGCGGTTTGCCCAGATGTCGGCCAACCAGAGCAACGTGATTCAGCTCATCCAGGGGATGCAGGAGATAAAGCTCAACGGCTGCGAGCAGCAGAAACGGTGGGAGTGGGAGCGAATCCAGGCACGCCTCTTCCGCGTAAGCATCAAGGGGCTTGCCCTTAGCCAATACCAGCAGAGCGGTGGCGTTCTCATCAACGAGATTAAGAATATCCTCATTACTGTGATTGCCGCCAAGAGCGTGGTCGATGGCCAAATGACGCTGGGTATGATGCTCTCGGTACAGTATATCATTGGGCAGCTCAACAGCCCCATCGAGCAGCTTATCGGCTTCTTTAACCAGACGCAGGATGCCAAGATCAGCCTTGAGCGGTTGGGCGAGATTCACCTCCGTAAGGACGAGGAGGATGTGGAGGAGTCGCACATTGATGATATTCCAACCAACAAAGGCATTGCGCTCAACAACCTTTCGTTTAGGTATGAGGGGCCCGATTCGGAGCTGGTGCTCGATAAGGTTAACCTCTTAATTCCCCCAGGAAAGCAAACCGCCATTGTGGGCACCTCGGGTAGCGGCAAAACTACGCTGGTAAAGTTGCTGCTGGGCTTTTACCCGCCATCGGAAGGGGAGATACTGCTGGGCGAAAATCGCATGGAGGCCTTCAGCCTGCGCGAATGGCGAAGGCAGTGCGGGGTGGTAATGCAGGATGGGTTCATCTTCTCCGATAGCATTGCGGCCAACGTGGCACCGGGCGCAGAGGTCATCGATAAGGTGCTGCTGCTGCATGCGGCTCAGGTGGCCAATATCGCCGAGTTTATCGACTCGCTGCCCTTGGGCTACAACACCAAGATTGGTCCGGAGGGGCATGGGCTAAGCCAGGGGCAAAAGCAGCGCATTCTCATTGCTCGCGCGGTGTATAAGAATCCTCAGTTTATCTTCTTCGATGAGGCAACCAACGCCCTTGACGCCAACAATGAGCGCACCATCCTTGAGAATCTTCATGAATTTTTTAAGGGCCGCACCGTGGTGGTGGTGGCTCACCGCCTGAGCACCGTCCGTAATGCTGACCAGATTGTGGTAATTGAAAAGGGCCAAATTGTGGAGGTTGGAACCCATGAGGAACTCTCGGCAAAGAAGGGCGCATACTATACGCTGGTGAAAAATCAGCTGGAGCTGTAAAGCGTGAAATGTAAATTATTAAAGGTGAAAAGATTGATAGTTCTGGTTGACCGGTTACAATTGCTGATGTTGGTTTAGATCATCACTTCCTTTTTAGGGTAGGACACAATGTGAAAAGTAAAAGGATGGCTGCTGCAGGATACCCTTGTGGTAAAAATAGTTGATTTGTTTTTGAGTTTTAATCTGTGATAATCTGCGAAATCTGTGGTGAAAAAAATAGTTGAAGTGGAAAAGTCAAAAGATATAAATTTACGTTCCGAAGAAATAAACGACCTACTTGGAACCCCACCGCGCTGGATTATTAGAGGCGGGATTGGGGTAGTGTTTGTGGTTGTGCTTACGATTATTGTGGGAAGCGCATTTTTTCAGTACCCCGAGATTATTACCGCACCAGTGGTGGTGTCCACCGAAAACCCGCCCTCCATGGTGGTGGCGCGGATTGGCGGAAAGCTGTCGGGACTTCTTGTGGCCGATGGTGCTACAGTTTCGAAGGGTGATACCTTAGCAATGATTCAAAACTCCGCTTCACTAACCGACATTGGAATCCTTCAAAAGCGGATGTTGGTTGCGGCCAGTGCGGTTGATCGCTATGATACCCTTTTGCTGCCTCGTGAGGAGGTCTTTTTGCATCTTGGCGAAGTTCAATCTCCCTACGCTACGTTTACTCGGTCGGTAGCCGATTATCGACTCTTTCTACGGCAAGATTTCCATCACAAGAAAATGACCGCTCTGCAAAAAGAGCAGAAGGAGTATCGGGTATACTGCACCCGGCTCCAGTCGCAGCTTCGCCTAATGGAGCGTGATCTTAAGATTTCACAAAACCAGTTTAGGCGCGATTCGGTTCTCTTTACTCAACAGAATATAGCCGCTTTAGATTACGAGCGCGCCGAGCAAGCACTCCTTGCAAAGCGATCGGGATTGGAACAGTCGAAGGTTTCTGTATCCAACGCTAGTATTACCCTCGCTAAGTTGGAGCAGGAACAGCTGGAACTGAGCATGACTTTTTCTGAGCAGGACGCCAAACTAAAGAGCGATTTACGATTAGCCTATGAACAATTGGTGACATTGCTTTCGGCGTGGGAACAGCAGTATCTTCTAAAGGCTGCCACTTCTGGGAAAATGAGTTATATAAAGGTGTGGAGTTTGTCGCAGGAGGTTAAGGCTGGCGAATCCGTTTTTGCTGTGGTTGCAGAAAATCCAGGTAATCCGGTTGGTCGTATCGAACTTCCGGCCCAAGGAGCTGGCAAGGTAAAGGAGGGACAGTCAGTAAATATTAAGCTCGACGGTTATCCTTTTATGGAGTATGGTCTTCTCACCGGACGGGTTAGGTTGGTTTCGGTTGCTCCCAGCGAGGGTAAGTATACCGTGGTAGTTGAGTTACCCAAAGCGTTAGAAACCTCTTATCATAAAAAGGTAAATCTTCGGGGTGAACTCTCTGGTATCGCGGACATTTCTACCGAAGAGGCTAGCCTACTGCAGCGGTTGCTTTATCCTGTTCGGTATCTTTTTCGCATGCAGTCCTAAGAATGGGGAGTATCATAATACTCTATTGTCTCTTCCGATTTATTGTTTTTAAACAATCAAATCTTCAAATTGCTAATCGTGTTGGCATATCTTCAAATTGCTGCATTGTCAATTTCTTTTTGCTAAATTTGCACAAAGAACCCTCCTATGAGATGCCATTTGTTTGGGCCGTTATCTTCCGTTGTAATTATTGCATTTGTCTTTACGGCTTCTCTTCAATCTAAATGCTATTGCGCCGTTAAGCCAAATCCAGATAGTCTTTCTCGAGTTTACAGCGACATGGGTTACGAATATGGTACGGCTGGTAATTTTACAAAGGCTGGCGAATACTTTCTGAAATCGATAAAGTTGTATTCAACAACAGAAAATCCGGATAGCAGTATCCTTGGAGCTCGATACTATAATCTTGGAAGTATAATGCAACAGCAGGGGTTTACCGATTCAGCTTTGGCCTATTATTCAAGCACAGTGCAACTACTCAAACCCCTTAACTCAGCCCTGTCGGATCTTGCTATTGCGTATGTAGAGATGGGTAACTGTTTCTTGGTTCGTCATGAATATCAGGAGGCTGTAAACTACACAAAACAAGGTATTGCCATTCTGTCGGCTCAGCCAAACCCTGATTATTCCCGGTTGGTGGTTGCCAATTTTAAGTTGAGTAATACTGTTGCTGGAATCGGTAATTATGATGATGCCATCTCCATTGCAAAAAGAAACATAGTTCTTGCGCAAAAGCGCATGCCTAAGATGCTCTCAGCCATTTATACTGGACTTGGCAATACTTATCTGTCGAGAACCAACTACGAGCAGGCGATGCATTGTTATAAACTTGCCGAAAAATCCATTGAACGAGGCGAATTCTTAAGCCTTGAAGATGCTAGCCATGTCTATAATAATATCGGTTTTTTGTATCGAAAGTTGCGTAAATGGGAGTATGCTGAACGATACTTAGAAAAATCTTTGGCATCTTTCAAGTCCTTTACTGGGAGTAGTCCCAGTAATATCGCACAGGTAATCTCAAATATTGGGGAGGTGAATTCCGATCAAAAAAAGTATACGGAAGCAATTGGACGATATCAGAAAGCTTTGTCTGTCTTGCGTAGGCCTGTCTCCCTCCACAAAACTTTGGCTCTACAATCGCTCTATTATTCGAGTTCACTTGCGGCTGATATTGATCAAAATTTGGGTGATGCATATCTTAATCTTTTTAGCCAGACTAAATCCTCTCATTATGCTCTGAAAGGACTTGCATGTTTCAAGGAAGCCATTGCCTTGGTGGAGAATTCCCGAATTGGGCTGCTAGGTGAAGAGGATAAGTTGCGATTATCGGAGCGCTATAATGAGGTTTTTAATAAAGCGGTAGGTGCTGCTTTGATACTTGCACAAACGAATAATGCATACGTTGATGTAGCATTTCGGTATGCCTCAAAAGGTAAAGCTGCGGTACTTTCCGAATCACTAAGGCGGATAAATGGGTTATCGATGGCCGGAGTGCCACCCGAAGTGCAGGCCAAGGAGCAAATGATTCGCCAACGAATTGGAGTGCTTTCGGAAATGATATACGAAGAGCAAAAGAAAAAAACGCCTTCGAAGAAATACTTGGAGAGTATTGATGCTGATCTCTTTGGTGAGCAGGAGCGGTATCGCCTTTTTCTCAAATCAATAGAAACGCACTATCCGAAATACTATGCTGCTGTTTTTGATACATCATCCGTATCCATTAAATCGATTCAAAAAAAGCTTAAGACAGATCAAGTATATGTAGAGTATGTAGTCCATGATTCTGTATTATATACATTTGCAATATGTTGCAGTAGTGTCCATTGGAAAGTGCAGGCGATGGATGCCGAATTCCATCGAAATTTAGTGACTTTCAAGAATGAGTTAGTTCCAACTGATTTTGGAAGTGTAAATGCCGAAAGCCTTAATCGGTTTGCTGCGTCAAGTTTTTATCTCTATTCGAAGCTGCTTCTGCCTTTTAGAGAGTTAATTAAAGGAAAAACGTTAATTGTCGCGCCCCACAACGAACTAACTTCCATTCCGTTTTGTGCACTACTTACTGCAATGCCAATCCGGCCAAAGGGATATTATGCTTTGCCATATCTTATTAAGTCCAATGCTTTGCTGGTGTCACTCTCCTCCAAGGAATTTGTGGGGAATGAATATCAATATCCAAAGGTATTTGCTTCCTCGCTATCGGTGGCTCCTAGTTATAAGGGCTCTTTTGAAGGTAGTTTAAGCAGCCGTGCTGCATATAGGGAAAAACTTCCGGAACTTTATGGGGCCGAGGATGAGGTGAAATGGGTAAGTCAGATTTTGAGTGGTGATGTGGTTGTGGGGAAGGATGCTTCAGAAACCAGTTTCAAACGGTTTGCAGGTAATTACGATATTTTGCATTTGGCTATGCATACATTTGTCGATGAGAAGAATCCCATCTTCTCCAAACTTATCTTTTTTAACAGCAGCGATTCAGTTAACGATAGTTACCTAAACGCATACGAGGTGTATGGACTTAAGCTAAATGCGCGACTAGCAATATTGAGTGCTTGTCGCAGTGGTGATGGGTCATTAGTTAAAGGAGAGGGGTTGATGAGCCTCTCACGTGGGTTTCAGTATGCAGGATGCCCGGCAATGGTAGTTACCCAATGGCTAGTTGATGATTTTTCAGGTGGGGCAGTTGTGAAAAACTTTGCTCGTGCGTTAAAGGATGGGTATTCTAAAAGTTACTCCTTGCGGAGAGCTCAACTCGAATTTCTCGAATCGTCCGACCCACTCCGATCGCATCCTTACTTCTGGGCCGGTTATCAAGTGGTTGGTGCCGACGACCCAGTTTTTGTCCCGCTTTGGCAGGCAATATTACCTTTTTTAGTTATATTGATTATTGGATTGCAGTTCTTCGTGGGGAATTTGTTTGGAAAAACGAGGGTTACTTTAGTCTAATACTTGCTGCCTCATTCAAGGTGTTTTATCAGTCTTTTGTTGATCTTCTTGGCACTTTCGGCATACTTCCCACCTTGTGCTTCTATTTTGCTTGATTCAATAAATGCCTCTTTATACTTTTCTTGACTTAGATAGGCTAGGCAGAGGTACCATTGTGCCGTTTCGGTGTAAATCGCATCTTGATTTTGGTTGATCATGATTTTTACTATCTCTTCAGCTTTTAGCGCCATGTCATTTTCAAGATATGCCGATGAGAGCATTAGTAATGCTACAGCGTCATTGGTGTGGGTTTGAGTATAGGTTTCTAACAGCGGAATCGTCTTTTTTAGTTGGCCTTGTCCATAAAGTTCCATTATTTTAGTTGGATCATTATTCGCACGGGAGCCTCGGGTTGTACCAGGTGTCTCATATCGAGAGTAGTAGTTTTCGAAAAGGTATTCTGGATTGCTGTAACTTGCCCAGAGAAGAATTGTTGCCACCACAAAAACTGCTACAGAGGCGGCAATCTTCACGGATATGTGGGTGAATAGCCCTTTTGTTTGATGGTTCTCTTTACTTATCTTTTCAAGTTTTCGCCTGAGATTGACAACATCTTCCTCGAGGATGGCTTCCTTCAATTCGCGGCAGAGTTTCACCTGAATTTTCAACTCGTTGTTGGTGGCCATTTCTTCCTCAAACGTTCTCGCTTCTTTGTGGGTGAGGCGGTCTTGGAGGTAATCGTCAATTTGGTTAAAACGGTTCGTTTCCATCGAGGGCAGTTATTTCTTTGAATAGGTGATCGCTTTTAATACTTTTTACGAGAGATTCTTTGCAGAGATACTTTCTTCGACGGGCAAAATCTTCGGAGGATATTTTTAGCTTTGTCGACATCTCTGCGAAGCTCTGGCCAGCAAAGAAAGCCTTAAGCGTATTCTGACAATCCTTCGAGAGCAATTTGAAGTGTTTGTAAAAAAGATCTTTTCGCTTGTTTTCTCTGTATGCTTCGTAGATTGAGGTCTCGTCAATTATTTCTTGTTCGTCCAGTTCTATGACATTCTCCTTTTGTCGATCGCGGGAGGTCTTTATCCAAATTATCCTGCACGTAGACATTAAGTAGGGGAGTACCGGCATGCTCTTGTCAATTTCTCCTGCCTTTGCTCTGCGGTAGTATATAATGATGGCTTCTTGGAAAATGTCGTTGGCGTCGCTCTCATGCCCATGCAGGTTTTTTATCATGGTGGAAACTAGCGGGAGAAACTTTTTGTATAGATGCCGAAGCGCATCCGAGTTTTGCCCTAGGATACCGTTTAGAAGTTCAGCATTGCTGTATTCGGCCAACGCAGTATGAGGATTAGATTACTGTGACAAAACTAGTTAATATGGAGTAAAATCCACGAAGATTTGTGTTTTAATACCCCTGTCGAAGAGGATCAATATATAAAAAAAGTTCTGGTATGTATGAAAATATAGAGAGAATATTGTGATTTATCAGTCCTTCTCTTGTATTTACCTTGAAAGGCCTATTTGATGGATGCCCAAGTTGTATAGTGGCAAAAAAAAACTCCGAAGCGTTTGCTTCGGAGTTTGTGCGGATGAAGGGACTCGAACCCACACACCTTTCGGTACCAGATCCTAAGTCTGGCGCGGCTACCAATTACGCCACATCCGCTAATTGTGGTGCAAATGTAGGTATTTTTTTTTCTTTTGCAACCTCTAAACTAATTTCCTTGTTATTTTCTTAATTCGAAGTTTTGTCCAAGGTATACCTTGCGTACCATAGGGTCCTCCGAGAGTTCTTGAGCACTTCCAGAACAGAGGATTTTCCCTTCAAAAAGCAGGTATGCCCTGTCGGTTATCGATAACGTTTCGTGAACGTTATGGTCTGTAATCAGAATTCCAATATTCTTGCTCTTGAGCTTGGCTACGATGGTTTGGATATCCTCTACGGCGATGGGATCAACACCGGCAAAGGGTTCGTCGAGCAAAATAAATTTTGGATCGATGGCCAGAGCCCGTGCAATCTCGGTACGCCTGCGCTCACCACCTGAAAGCTGTATGCCTAGACTTTTTCGAATTTTTTGCAAACCAAACTCCTCGAGCAGGCTTTCTACCTTTTCGTGCTGATCAACTTTGCTCATGTCCGACATCTCCAATACAGAACGGATGTTGTCTTCAACGCTCATCTTTCGGAATACGGATGGTTCTTGAGCTAAATATCCAATGCCCCGCTGGGCGCGTTTATATACTGGGTCGTTGGTAATGTCTAAATCATCCAGAAAGATCTTTCCCTCATTCGGTTTAATTAGGCCTACAGTCATGTAGAATGTCGTGGTTTTTCCTGCACCGTTAGGTCCAAGCAATCCCACAATTTCGCCTTGATTTACCTCTACCGAAACTCCGTTCACAACGGTGCGGGAGTGATATCTTTTTACCAGATTTTGTGTATAAAGCTTCATGGCTATGGTTCGAAAATTTTGGTTTAAAGTTAGAAAATTATCTGTAAGCCTACTCGAATACCGAATTTTTCAATGTTGGGATTGTCAAGATAGCTTAAGCGCCACATGGCATCTATGCGAATAACTTTGAAGATGTTTTCTACCCCGGCGCTCACCTCAAAGTATGGTTTTGATACATCGGTTAGCCCAAGTGGAAATTTCATCACGTCTAAGTTCTTTTTGTCGAGAGTGCCAATAAGACCTTTTCCTGAAACTACTTCCCTCCACTTAAGCTTTTTAAATAGGGGTAATCTGTTTAGGAAAAATCCTTGAAAATGGTGTTCTACAAATAAACTAACGTATTGATCGCTGGCAAACTCATAGTAGTTCATCATGTTGAATGCGTAGCGATCAAATGCATAAGTTTCATTGCCCTCATGGAGGTGGAGTAGTGGGTAGGGGATTTTTCCGAAAATTTTCCCGCCATCAAGAATGATTCTAGAATAGCCGAATGGATTGATATTTACCTTATAAAACAGATTGATGTGAGCTTTGTAGAATTCGTATTTGCTGTTGAATATATCTTTTAGGCCAGCAGTAAGGTCTAGGTTAACAATGGGTTTGTCGCTTCCAAGGCTTACGCGGTCGAATTGCCCCATCAAAAATTTTTCTCCCTTATACCACCTTGTATTCAGGTTTACGGTAGTTGTAGATAACTCCGAAAGCGAACCGCTCCCATCCGAGAATTCAAAAGGGATATAGACAGTGGGGTAGAGTCGGCGTTGCGTAACAGTAATGGCGTTGGAGAATCCATGGAACCACTCTTTTTCGTAACTAATTGAAAATTCCTTAACGAGCGATAGCTTATAGTTGGGGTTGCGGCGTAGAAAAGAGGTTACGATGTTATCCTCAGTCAATGCGTATTTGCTTTGCCCAAGTTGTTCAATGTCCTCTTTGTATGCGATGGTGGCTGATATTCGTGGGCTTTTGCTAATAATCCAGAGCACATCGCCTCCATACTTAAACCGATTGTCCTTGTCTCCGTATGCGGTGAAGCCACTAACCATTACCTTTTTACTAAACTTGTTTGAGGTTCGTCCGCTCACCCTAAATCTATTCCCCTCAATTTCGTTGAATGAATAGGTCTTGAAATATGGTCCAATTTCGAAGTATCCCACCACATAGTAGTAGTTTACCACCATATTTATAATATCTACAAAGGTCTTGTATATCGGTACATTTTGCACCGAATCAACCATCTGGTAGATAGCTGCTTCTTTTTTTGTGAGTTCAAAGGGACGTGATTGCTGCCAAAAATTTTCATCCTGGTTAAGCGCACCATCCTTAACCATTACTTTTTCGGCCAGTTTCGATAATGTATCTGGCATATCTAGGGTGAACTTTACATTACTATACGAGGTAGTTTTCCTTCCAAAAAACCCTGTTGTTTTTCTATCCGTAATGTTGAAATCGACAAATAGATTGGATGATTTCAGAAACCAGATCGAATCCCCTAGCATGGTATATTCAGAATTTACCACCATATCCTTTACAAAGTTTATGTTGGCAGATTTTTCCATGCGTAGGTTCGATTTAACGATGGCAAAAGTGGTGTCGTGCACCCAAATGTCTCCAGTAAATGTTGGTTCCTGTGATCGGCGTGGTTTAAATGAAATTTGGTAACACCACCGATTTCCAATGAAAGCACTATCAATAAGGTATAACTTATAGTACCAAAGCGACAAGTCGGCAATAGGACTAACAAATCCTTGGTTGAAAATATTGATATAGTTATCGTAGATGTTCATGCTCTGATACATCTTTCCGGTAAATTGGGCGACACTTTCGTTATTTACACCCGAAATTTTTGTGGCCTTAATTACCTCCTTTTCTACACGCGGATTTTTTGAGAAGTAAAAATCCGAAAGGGTTTCCGTAATAAAAATAGGGAGAAAGGTTTTTCCTGTCACGGCAGATGTGTCCACATAGTCGAAGATAAACTGAAACTGTTTGAATATCTTCTTGTTTTTCATCTCCTCATCCACGTTGTTGAGGTCAATTTCTACCTTATTGTAACTTTCATACTGGTAGTGGTCGAGTCGTTCGGGGTTATTTTGTGCCTTGTTAGCAATTATTTTCCGGATAATTGGATGTGCTGGATTTTCACCGGGCCTAACTACTACTCCTTCCATTAAGATGTTATTCGAAACCAACTTAAAGTCGATGGTTTGGAAAATATTGTATTTTATAGCCTGACTGAGAGGTGCATATCCTAAATACGAAACGGAAAGAGAGTCACCTTTTACCCTCGTTTCTAAGTAATAATCTCCATTGAAATCTGTAATAGTCCCAACAGAGGTTCCTGAAATGGAGATGTTAACATAAGGGAGCGGTTCACCGGTGGTAAAATCGGTAATACGGCCTCTTATTTTTGTAGTCTGTCCATACGATAGAAGAGATGTATTAATCGTAAGAAGCAGCAGTAACCCCAGCATTTTGCTGAGGTGCTTTATTATTGAATTTGTCATTGTCTTTAAATAGGTTTCCCCTTACTTTATATCGATGCGAGCAACGAGAAGAATAAATTTATACCACGCCTTCCTTAAGAATGTCGTGCAGATGAATCATTCCAACATAAACACCTTCGGCAGTAACCACAAGTTGTGTGATTTTGTTTTGCTCCATCAGGTTGAATGCGGAAATGGCCATTTCATCTTTCTCAATAGTCTTAGGGTTGGCCGACATGATTTCTTTGGCTGTAACCATGTCCACCGGATTGTTGTTGGCCAACATTCGTCGCAGGTCTCCATCAGTAATAATGCCTACCAATTTTTCATTTTCGTCGATTACCGCAGTTGCGCCTAATCGTTTACTCGATATTTCGAGCAAGATTGTTCTGATTTTGGCGTTGGTGCTCACTCTCGGTGGGTTTGCTTCGGAGAAGATGTCGCTAACCCTCATGTAGAGTTTCTTTCCTAATGCTCCTCCAGGATGAACGCGGGCAAAATCTTTGTCCGAAAATCCTCTGAGTTTTAGTAGACACACGGCTAGGGCATCTCCAATTACCAGCTGAGCGGTAGTACTAGAGGTGGGTGCTAGGTTGTTTGGGCAGGCCTCTTGGTCAACAGTCGCCTTTAAAACAAAAGTGGCTTTTTGACCAAGATAGGAGTCAACATTACTTACTATTGCCACAATTGGGTTTCCCATATTATGAATAAGAGGAATGAGGACCTTAATTTCAGGGGTGGTACCACTCTTCGACAGGCAGATAATGATGTCGTCGGGTTGGATAATCCCCAAATCACCATGAATTGCATCGGCTGCGTGCATAAAAATTGCTGGAGTACCGGTGGAATTAAGCGTTGCCACAATCTTATTGGCAATTATGGCGCTTTTTCCAATTCCCGTAACAATTACCCTCCCGTTGCTGTTGTATATCAAAGACACTACCTTTTCAAAACTATCGTCTACCATTTCTGCCAACTTTTCGATGGCTTGCGCTTCGGTAAGAATTGTTTTGATCGCTAACTCTTTGATATTTACTTTCTGTTCTTTTGCCATAGGTGTTCTTTTGTCAATAATTTTTACCTAGCGGTCAATTGGGTAGGGCTTACTCAAAAAATTGTGTAAATTTAGTTTAAAGATTTTAAAAATCAGCACTAGGCTATTATTGTTATCCGTTCTTTTATTTTTTGATGATATTCGTCAAGTATTGGTTTTTTAAGTTTGAAATATTTTTCTTTTTACATACTTTTGATTGGCTGTGCATTTAATTGTATATGCTTGTATGTCAGTAAAATAATATATTTATTCGATTGGAGGAGGAAAAATGAACGCAAAAAATGTTACGCTTTCTGAGTATCTCAAGAAGTTTTTTGGCTTCTCGACATTTAAGGGTAATCAGGAGGCAATCATTCAAAACGTTCTGGATGGGGAGGACGCTTTTGTGCTAATGCCCACAGGTGGTGGTAAATCGCTTTGCTATCAACTCCCAGCACTAATTCTGGACGGAACAGCAATTGTTATATCTCCGCTCATTGCACTGATGAAAAATCAGGTGGATGTGCTGCGGAGTTTAAGCATGGATGATGGAATTGCCCATTTTCTTAATTCATCGCTCACCAAGGCCGCTATCAATCAAGTTAAGGAAGACTTGCTTGCAGGGAAAACCAAGTTGCTATACGTAGCCCCGGAGTCGCTTACGAAGGAGGAGAATATTCAACTTTTAAAGCAAATTAAGATTTCTTTCTATGCAATTGATGAGGCTCACTGTATTTCGGAATGGGGGCACGACTTTAGACCAGAATACCGGCGTATTCGTCCCATTATTGGGGAGATAGGAAAGGCACCTGTAATTGCACTTACTGCTACTGCTACGCCAAAGGTGCAGAACGATATTCAAAAAAATCTTGGGATTCTCGATGCGAAGGTGTTTAAGTCATCGTTTAATCGTGAAAACCTATACTACGAGGTGAGGCCCAAAGTGGGTGCGACGCGTGAAATCATTCGGTTCATCAAGAATAACCTTGGAAAATCGGGTATTATATACTGCCTCAGCCGTAAAAAGGTAGAGGAGATGGCTGAAGCCTTGCAGGTTAATGGTATTAAGGCATTGGCCTATCATGCCGGTATGGATTCAAATACGAGGTCCGATAATCAGGATAAATTCTTGATGGAGGATGTCGATGTCATTGTGGCTACCATAGCTTTTGGGATGGGAATTGATAAACCGGATGTGCGCTATGTTATTCACTACGATATTCCCAAGAGTTTGGAGGGCTATTACCAGGAAACTGGTCGTGCTGGCCGTGATGGTGGCGAAGGACATTGCCTAACATTCTACTCCTACAAGGATATTCAGAAGTTGGAAAAATTCATGCAGGGCAAGCCGGTTGCCGAACAAGAAATCGGGAAGCAGCTATTGATTGAGACCGTTGCCTATGCTGAATCGGCGGTTTGTCGGAGGAAGATGCTCCTTAACTATTTTGGAGAGGTATACGAGCAGGAAAACTGCGAGCACTGTGATAACTGCTTGCATCCAAAAACCAAGTTTGATGGAAAAGACGATCTTCTCCTTGCGTTGGATGTTATAATTGCTGTTCAGGAGAAGTTTAAGGCCGATCACGTGGCCAACATCCTTGTTGGTAATGCCTCTACCTCTGTGAAATCTTATAAACACCATCATCTCGAGCTGTTTGGATGTGGTTCGGAGAAGGATGTCCGTTTTTGGAATGCGATTATCCGCCAAGGACTTGTGCTTAGATTGATTGAAAAAGACATTGAGAACTATGGTACCTTGATGCTCTCGCCTAAGGGTAAGGAGTATATGGAAAATCCATACACGGTGATGCTTTCGCAAGACCATGAATACGAAGAGGGGGACGACGATGAAGCCTCTGGTCCTGCAGGAAACAAAAGCACCGCTGCTGATGAGGAGATCTTTGCTTTACTCAAAGATTTGCGCCGAAAAATGAGCAAAAAGTTGAATTTACCTCCGTTTGTTATTTTCCAAGACCCTTCCCTTGAGGACATGTCGATTCAGTATCCTACCAGCATGGAGGAAATGCAAAATATTGCGGGCGTGGGTGCTGGTAAGGCAAAGCGTTATGGGAAGGAGTTTATTGAACTGATCAAAGTCTACGTTGAGGAGAAAGAGATTGTGCGGCCTCAAGACCTTGTGGTGAAATCGGTAGTCAACAAATCGGGACTTAAGGTATACATCATCCAGAGCATTGATAGGAAACTGTCGCTTAGCGATATTTGTGAAGCCAAGAATATTGAGATGAATGATCTTCTTACTGAAATTGAGTCGATTGTAAGTAGTGGGACAAAAATCAATATTGATTATTATATTAATGAAGTTCTTGACGAAGAGAAGCAAGGTGAAATTTTCGACTACTTCATGGAAGCTGAAAATGAATCGATTGCCGATGCACTAAAAGAACTCGGTGAGACCGATTTCTCTGAGGAGGAGATTCGTTTGTTGCGTATCAAGTTTATGTCCGAAATGGGTAACTAAACTGTTTTTCATGGAGGCCGATTCTCCAATTATTACGGTATCGCATGTTTATAAATCTTACAGGGAGATAAGGGCCTTAAAGAATTTTTCTTTAAAGGTCTATCCCGGTCAGGTTATGGGAATATTGGGTCCAAACGGTAGTGGTAAAACGTCGGCTCTAGGTGTTTTACTCGGAGTGGTTCTTCCCGACGAAGGTGAAGTTGATTGGAGTGGGGGTAGTAAATGTTTCCATAAGTCACACTCGGTTGGTGCTTTGCTATCGCCGGCCAAGTTTTACATGAACCTTTCGCTCTCCGAGAATCTCGCCATTGTTTCGAAACTTAAGAATATTTCGCATTTTCAGGCAAAAGATGTGCTGTCGAAGGTCGGGTTAGCTGACCGGGCAGGTGTTAAATTTTCTACTTTAACTCCTGGTTTACGCCAGCGATTTGGTATCGCGTCTGCGCTTGTTGGGAATCCTAATGTGCTGGTTTTCGACGAGCCTACCCTTGGTGTCGATCCTGAGGGCACTGAAGAAATCCGATCGTTAATAGCATCGCTTCACGAGCAGGGTAAGACCATTATATTGTCAAGCAATCTATTGAGTGAGATAGAACAGCTGTGTACCCATGTCGTAGTGCTAAAGCGGGGTCGGCGGCTTGTGAATGGATCCATCGAGGATGTTTTCTGGAGCCAAGAGAAGTTTGTCCTAGCTGCTCCCGAAATGGAGCATTTACGGTCTATCTTTGTTGACTCTCCGATGGTTCGATCGTGTAATGAAATTGAAGGCGCGCTGGAATTACTACCCGCCGAAGGGATTACCCCTTCCGATGTGAATCGCTTTGCTTTTGAGAATGGTATTGTTCTTTCGCGGTTGGAACAGCAAAAATCAAGCATGGAAACTCGCTTCATAAATCTTATGAAAGAGGAGGTTCTTGCATGAGGCGGTGGCTGACTTTATTGGAAATTGAATGGTTAAAGGCGAAATCGTTTTATGCTTTCAGTATTTCTATTGCAGCTCAATTATTTGTTTTTTTGGCTATTATTTTTGTTGGATCCAATATTGACCTTAATATCCAAGGAGTTTCTGCACACCCTTTTTTCGAATTTCCTCATATTTGGACTTCTTTCGCCTGGCTACTCAGTTGGATAAGCCTGTTTACAGCATTTGCCATGCTTGTGATTGTTGGGGCTGAATTTGGCGAACGAACCTATCACTTTCAACTGGCCAATGGGCTAAAACGATTTGAACTGTTAGGTGCGAAGGTATTATTGGCAATCAGCCTGTCTCTCTTTTGGGCATTAGTGCTTTTCGTGGTTACACTCCTCTTTGGTGCCTACTATTCAAATACGGTTTCCCTGAATGATGTTTATCACGGGGTAGAAGTTTCTCTCTTTTTCTTTTTGCATACTTTTTTTCTGCTAGCCATCGCATTGATTATCTCCTTCCTTATTAGGAATACAGCTCTTTCTGTTTTAGCATTTGTTGTTCTTATGCCGTTGGAGGTTGTTATAAGAACCTTTCTTCCCGATTTTGTGAGATTTTTCTTTCCGTTTAGGGCACTTCAGAATCTAGCTCCAATGCCCGATTTTTTTGGCTTGGCAGTGATGAATAATCCAGAACTTGCCGCACTTAAATCTACCGTTGCAGAGGTTTTCGCTCCGATTGTCTCTATCTGGATTACCGTTGTTGTTGCAGTGTTATACTCACTGTTTTCCATTATCATTATCTTTTTTTCGCTAAGGAAACGGAGCTTTTAGCTTTCATTCCTGGTTTTTTGTAAATTCGTTTTGTAACTTTCGACGTGGCTATCTTCTGAATAGTTTATTGGTTTGCTCCTATTTATTAAAATTTTAATTTGATTGACGAAGTGTAGTTGGTGTGTAGTCATATGTAGTATTTAAATTTAAATCTTACAAGGATGAACAAACTTTTACTCTTAGCAGTATCACTCTTATGGGGTGTTTCTGGCCAATCGCAGGTTGTTCTTACCTACAAAATCCATGGATTGTTGGCTGGAACAGAAAATCGTATGCAGTTGACAAGTTATGTCGATCCGGGTGAAACGGGTGTCAATACTCGTTGGGATTTTTCTGAGGTTAAAAATACAGGTACGTTTTCTGGGTCTCTTACCTCTCTTTCTCTTTCACGAGCCGGTGCACTTTTTTCTGCTGGCAACACCACGCTCGAAGAGTTTGGAAATCTTTTTGTTTTTAATACAACTGAGGAAAAACTAGAGCAATGGGGTTACTTGTCGGGTCAAGGTGGGACTCGAATTCAGTATACCAAGCCATTCGTAAAAATGAAGTTTCCGTTCTCCTTTGGCCGCGAGTTTTCTGGCGATTTTTCGGCAGAATACATTGCTGGGGATAAGGTGATGGGTTCTATGGTTGGAACTTATTCGGTGGCGGGTGATGGGCTCGGAACTCTCATCCTTCCAGATGGAAAAGAACACGTAAATGTACTGCGTGTAAAAGAGGTTAAAAAGTATGAAACGAATTTGAATGGACAGCGGTTCTACTATGTCGATGAATCCATTCGGTGGTATTCACAAGACTCGCGCTATCCTCTTATGGTCCTTATTAAAAGTAGTGTTTCTGGACTTAATGGCAGTAAATCCGTTCCAACGGTGTCGACGCGGGCCGCCTATAGCACTGTTATTCCAGCGGAGAGGGGATCGTTGTTCATGGAGGGTGTAAAACTTGCTCCAAGTATAAAGGTGTTCCCAAATCCATTTAGGGGACAAGCCACTATTGCGGTGAATCTTTCTGATGTGACGTCATTAACCATTGATGTTTTTGATGTTTCAGGAAGATTGGTGAAGCAACTTGTTTCGGCAACGTTACCGGCAGGCGATCATTCCTTCATATTTAGTAACGATGAAAAAGAGAGTAATGAAGGGGCCTATATTATACGTGTAAATTCAAATGGGCAACTCTCCACCTATAGAGTTGTGGAGTTAAAGTAGTTTGTGCTATCTTAAAAAAAAACACAGCCCGGGCTATTTGGTCCGGGCTGTGTTTTTTACGGATAGTGTTACTTGATATATTTTATCTTTCGCTTATATTCCATTACCAACTGGGGTTTAATGAGATTTTTTGTGCTGTCAATCTCTCCTTCATATATTTTTTTCTTAACCCAATTTCCATTGCTGTCGTAATCGAACTCCACATAACAGAATATTTGGTCGGATGGAGTGTCGTTCCTAGGGTATAAAAAACAATCGCCATGGAGATTGTATTTTTCATTTCCTGTTTTCTTTACAGCAATTCGTCCTTCTGATGTCGATACAGTTCTACCACTGGCATCCATAAGTTTATAGATGATTTTATTATGTGCATAGTCTGGAATTCCTACTTCTATGGCCATTAGGGTGCTGTCAGGTGAACGTTGTTCCACTTTTATGGGCAATCCAAGACTGTCGTTTTTTACCATAAGGAAATAAATAAGTTCTCCATTGAGCTTGATGGAGTTAACCATACCTAATAGGTCCCCTTTATAGGCGTAAACCGATTTTTCGAGTGACCATTGTATTCCATCGGTACTGCGGCGAAGCGTTTTGGACAATATTTGCTTTCGAGGATTGAACGAAAATACATTGCTTTCAATTTTAACCCCATCTTGGCTAACCGATTGGTTTATTTGCCGTCGATCAACCGAGAAGGTTATTTGTGCTTGGTTCGTTACTGGCGTACCCGTCTTATAAGAGGTTGCCGTTTCATTAATTTCCTGGGCCTTCCAGTACTGCACCGTGAGTGAGTTGTACTGACTGCCTCTTAAGTCTTGGAGCCATTGCGAATGGGCCGAACTTGATGATAAAAGAAGGGCTATAAAAAAAATAACGACTGTAGGCATGAAAAGTGAATTTGAGCTGGAATCATCTTCGAGTTGGCAATTGTATTCCACCTTTCGTAGTTTTACTTTGGGTTGCATGATGCAATTATTTATTTAGATTCTTTAGTATCAAGTGCGTCTCTAAGTCCATTGCCAATAATGTTGAAGGCAAGCACGGTAATCATTATGGCGAGTCCAGGGAGCAGTGCCATGTAGGCGGAATCGAGAATGATATAGCCGTAGTGATCCTTAACCATTCCGCCCCATGTAGGCGCAGGTGGCTGAACACCAATGCCGAGAAAACTCAATCCTGCTTCAATTAGAATGGCGGCGGAAAAGTTGGCTGCAGAAATGATAATAACTGGATTGATGGCATTGGGCAAAATATGCCTAAAAATAATACGTCGATTGCTAAGTCCTATCACTTTTGCGGCTTCAACAAACTCTTTCTCGCGAAGCCCCATTACTTGTCCTCGCACCACTCTGGCCACTTCCACCCACATGGTAAGACCAATGGCAACAAATACTTGCCAGAACCCTTTTCCCAGCAGGAGTGTTATGGCTATGGCCACAAGCAGTGTTGGAACTGACCAAAAAACATTGGTTAGCCATGAAATGGCATGGTCGATTGTTTTTCCGTAGTAACCCGCGGTTGCACCCAAAAAGAGGCCAATGATTAGGGAGATGCTAACGGCCACAAAACCGACCGACAAGGAGATACGTGTGCCAAGGATTAGACGACTCAGCAAATCTCGGCCGAACCGATCGGTGCCAAGAAGGTAGTAGCGTGTTTCAATTAAATTTTCGGCTGCTTCTTTTTTTAACTCAGCTATTGAAACCGTATGAATGGAACCGTCGACGCTTTTGTAGGTATAAATGGCATTTTTCTTTTGTGGTTGTTCCAATGGATCTATGGCAAATAGCGCATTAACTAGGCCATAGGTGGCTGTTAATGGTTCGGTTTTATCGCCTGTGAAGAGTTCTACTCTTACGCTATCCCCAATAATTTTGTAGCTGTATATTGGTATGGTTGTAACCCCCGACTCTTGGCCAAAAAGCATCCGGTAGAAGAAGTTGTGTTGCTCAATGGTCTGGTTTTGTTTTATTCGGAGGAAAGAGGTTGAGAAGCCGGGCTTGCACGCCGCAAGTTCTAGGTGCTGATCGTTGGCATTAGGGGTGGAGTCCGGGGTAATCGCATATCCAAGAATTGCAACGAGAGTTAATACTCCAATGAACACTACGGAAACCATTGCTAACTTGTTCTTGCGTAGTTTCCGCAGGGCTATCTCGGTTAAGGAGCCTGAACGGTTTTCTAACTCTGCGTTCTTTTTTTCCATGTAAATTTCAGAAAGAGTGATGCAAGGGCTACAAAAGTAGCATAAAATGGCATCAGTAGTGCCGATAATATAAAGCTAGCCGTTTTCGGATAAGCGCCATAGACTTTTTTACCCGGTACAAAAACGAGTATAGCCTCTGCTATTATCTTAGGTCCCCATATCAATGAAATGGAGATGTATCGCTCTGGATTTACTATAGTATAGGGGATCACAGCAACTGCAATGAGGTTTGTTATAAAGGTTATTCCCCCAAGTGCTAATGTTGCAGGATTGGTTATATGTTTACTTTTTGACGCCCACCGAATTTTCTGCTGGAGCATTGCGTAAAAAGCTGTTTCTGGTTTGGACGTGATAAGCATCTCTTTTGACAAGCAAAATTCAACCGCTTTTTTTTCCTTTAATAGATGATGTAGAAGGAAAATGTCATCTCCTGACGGGGTCTCCTCTTCTTTGAGATTAACTCTGTTGTATTCATCCTTCGAAAAGCAAAGATTTGCCCCGTTGCATAGGGTTGGGTATTTTAGGGCCGCACTACCAAAGGTAACCATTTGAAGTGCCCTGAATTCCCAGTGCTGAAATGTCTCAAGGAAGGAGTTTGAGAATGGAAGGCTTACGGGGCCAACAATAAGCGCAGGATGTTTTTGCTTAATTGTGCCAGCGAGTGTTTTTAACCAAAACGGGCTTGCGATACAATCGGCATCAGTGGCCGCAATGTAGGGGAATAGGGCTGTCTCAACTCCTGCTTTTAATGCTGCTTTCTTTCCAAAAGAGCCATTGGGTAGCACTACTATGCGAACAAGCGGCGACCGCGGAATCCGTATTATGGTCGCATCATCCGAATGATCGTCTACTACAATTATTTCGAAATTACTACTGGGATAATCTTGTGCCAGAATTGAATTTATAACTTCCTCGATGTTTTCTTCCTCATTACGGGCCGCGATTATAACTGAAATGAATGCCTCGCTATGGCTAGGTTGTTTCTTTCTTTGAGACAAAACAACGCCAACTGTAAATGCTAATAAAAGAATACAGTATGGAAGTATTAGGAAAATGATGAAAAGAGAGTTCATCGCTTGTTGAAGAAACGCTCAATTCTGCGACTTGCTTCCTGTATCTCTTCCTTGGGCCGTGCTATGTTGAACCGAAGGAAACTTTTTGAATTTTCCGAGAAATGCTCCCCTGGGATGGTTGCGACTTTTTGCTCTTCAAAAAGGGCCATCGCCACTTCAAAGCCATCGGTGTAGCCAACAGGGAGTTTGGCCCAAACAAAGTAACCTCCATCGGCATGAGGAATGGTGAATCCAATTTTGGCAAGTGTCTCTTTTAAAATTGTATAGTTTTCGGCGAGTATCGCTCTTATCTCATCAGTATAAGGCTTGCCGCATCTGTCGTTGAGCAGGTAATCGGCAATGGCACGCTGGTAAAGATGCGATGCACACAACCCGGTGTAGTCATGGATTGCACGAATACCCGGCATGTGGCTTTGATGAGCAATAAGATATCCTATGCGCCAACCCGTGATAGAAAGCATCTTGGAAAAACTATTGACATAGAAGAGCCTGTGATTCAATTGTTCTACCGGCAAGTATGGCTTCTTTGTATAGTAAAGATCTCGGTAAACGGCATCTACCGTAACAAAGAAATCTTCCTCGCGGGCAATTCGGAGTAAGGTTAATGTTTCTTCTTTTGAAAATACTTTTCCGTATGGATTTCCAGGAGTACAGTATATGAGCAACTTAACCTCGTTTTTTCGTGCAAAAGCACTGACTTTATCGGGGTCGAATGATCCATCTTCATTGAAAGGGAAGGGGACGAATTTGCAGCCGTAAATCGCGGGTAAGTTCTTGTAACTCTCATAGGCAGGATCGAATGCCATGATAGAGAATGACTTTCCTAAATACTGTTTTAGGTAAATGATGATTAGGTTTAGCGCCTCGGTTGCCCCTTGAACAATTAGGAAATTGTTGATGGAAAGGTCGATATCCTTAGAGTAGCGTGCCGTAAGTAGATTTAACAGCCCTGCATCTCCATTTCCAGGAGCGTATTGGTGAAATCCGGTTGTGGAGTGCTTTATAAGTATGTCAATGAGTTTATCAGGTGGCTGAAATCCAGGTATCCCTTGTGCTAGGTTTATCCCTCCTTGATGTTTTACCTTGTTGCTAAAGTAAGAAATAAGAGATCCCGACGGCTTTGTATACATCTCCATTGAAAAACAGTTTTCACAAATATAATGAAGTTGATCGTTTTTTTTGGGAGGCACAAAAATTAATGTCTCGAAATGTTTTCCATATTAAATGGATTGCTTTTTACGTATAAACGGGCTCGAAATAACGAAAATTGTTCCTGTAAGTGCCGGAATGGCTATGTTCATTATCCAAATCGTTGTGCTTGCGGCTGCGGCCACTTCTTCGTTGTTCCTAGTCGAACCCAGAAATAGCATGGCCAAGGATATCTTTACTCCTATGTCAATAACGGCAGGTAAGGGAATAATGCTCCCTACCAAAAAAATACAAGCCACAGCGCTAGCTGCTTGCAAGATTGCTAGGTTGCACCCAAATGCGTAGAGCACGAATATGTATTGGGCGAGAAAGATGCTGTAGCGGATAAAGCTTAGCACCAAAACAGTTGCAACTTGTTTAATGGTAAATAATTCCAAATTCGCCATGCTCTTTTTTACCCTCTGCGTGAAATGGTGATTGGCAGTCCATTTAAGCAATGAGGGCGAAAGCAGCAGCAGGGAAAGGGAGAGGGCGAGAAGGATGGCTCCAATGCCAATAAACCAAAGGAGGTTAGCAGAGGTGGAATTGTATTTATTCGCAATGGTTATCATGCCCAGAATGCCAAAAAGCAAGGTGGCTGCTTGTTGGCTAAAGCTACAAATTAGGGCTGCCGCGGCCGTAGTTAGGTAGTTACCACATGGTGCCATAAGCGCCCGCGCAAAGGGTTCGCCAATTCGGTTTGGTGTTAGAATCCCTAGCGCCATGCCGCTTAGAACGCTTTTGTAGGCAGGCCAATAGCCATTATTTGTTTTCCGAAACACCAGATAATACCACTTGATTGCCTCAATACCATAGTTAATTGGAATAAGGAGCACGGCAATCGCCAGTAAATTAAATGAAAGGTTCTCCAATAGGGACTCCCCATTTTGAAAGGTATCCCTAATATGGGGGAATAAGCGCCAAGTAAGGAATATCCAGACGAGCATACCTAGAATAGCGAATAGACTCTTTCGGCTTAGCGGCATTTCTTTTTTTCAAAGATGGAGCTTTTTTAAAAAAGAGTGGATCCATTGTGTATAATATGTTCGCGGTTTACTATTATAGATACAAGTTCAGGACCGCTTAGGCACCATTTTGTTGTGGGTAAAAAAATCTTGCAAATTTTAACGACCTTTGCAGCAAATTATGATTCATGAACGTACGTCCAAAGAAGCAGCTGGGGCAGCACTTCCTTCGCGATAAGAATATTGCCAAGAAAATAGTCGATAGTTTGAAGAGCGAAAAGGTTGCGGCTATTCTGGAGATCGGTCCGGGAATGGGTGTCTTAACCCAGTACCTGGTGGATCTACCCACTCCGCTTTACGCAGTGGAAATCGATACGGAATCGGTGGAATATCTGCATTTGCACTACCCGCAACTTGGCGATCATCTGCTTTCGCAAGATTTTTTGAAGATGAATTTAGAATCATCACTTCCCGGTCCGCTCGCCATCATTGGGAACTTTCCCTATAATATATCCTCCCAGATATTTTTCAAGGTTCTGGAATACCGCGAGATGATTCCGGAAGTTGTGGGAATGATTCAAAAGGAGGTTGCCGAACGGATTGCCGAGAAACCAGGCACCAAGACCTATGGAATTTTAAGCGTACTGCTTCAATGCTACTATAAGATTGAGTATCTGTTTACCGTTAACGAGGGCGTATTTGATCCCCCTCCTAAGGTGAAATCGGCAGTAATTCGTCTAACGCGAAATGACGTTACCGATTTGGGATGCAACGAGAAGTTGTTTGTAAATATTGTAAAATCTACGTTTAACCAACGGCGAAAAACTATTAGGAACTCTATCCGTGGCGCCTATGGAGGTGAACTTCCCGAGCATCGACTATTGACGATGCGTCCGGAACAACTTTCGGTGGCCGAATTTGTGGAACTTACCCGGCTGGTTGAAGCCGATCAAACAAGAACGAGTATGCTCGTCTAGATACTGTTTAACAGAAAACCCCGATGCTAATCGGGGTTTTCTGTTTAGTATGTCGGGCATAGCCCATTTCTAGCAGGGTGCAAGTCCTTTTACACGCCGAGTTGAAAGGAAGTGTTAGCGAATGGCAAGGGTGTTTGCCGTGAGGCAAAATCTGAAAGAAGCCATCAGCAAAGTTAGCGTATTGACGTACAGAAACCTGGTATAAGGCTGAATATCGGAGAGCGAGCGAGCCATGGATTGCTACAGCCCGAAAATCAACCGTAACCGCTTACAGTAAATCAGGCAGCACCTAACGAAAGAAATGGATTTTATCCCGAGAGGTCTTGCACCGTGCCGTGGAGGGCAAGGATACTAGCGATAGTATCTGCGACGGTAGCAAGAAGTCAGCAGAGGACCTAGTAGTGGAGGCAAAGCTATCCGAAACGAAGGTTTGAATCTTTAAATTTAAGGAGGAGTTAGTTTAACATTAGGTTTGTGGAGCAGAAGCAAGATATGAGCTATTAACTACACCTGAACTTTGGTTCAGCAGGGGAAGCCATGCGCCCTTTGAACGACAGCGAAGCTGATTACAGAAAGGTTCAGCAAACAGACGTAGCAGGAGAGCAGGAGAGCAGGAACGAGCCTTAACGAGTCATCTAATGCAGGTTGTATGCTCGCACGATAATATCAGGCGAGCCTACAAGCAGGTAAAGCAGAACAAAGGCGTAGCAGGAGTTGACCAAATGCCGGTAGGTGCTTTTGCAGTATGGTATGCCAAAGAAGGGGAATACCTTCTAAAGCGACTATTAGCAGGCACCTATCAACCGCAGGCGGTAAAGCTCGCAGAAATCCCCAAGCAGAGCGGCGGCAAACGCAAGCTGGGCATCCCCACGGTAACGGACAGGATAATCCAGCAAGCCATTAGCCAAGTATTAGGCCCGATTTACGAGAGGAAATTTTCCTACCACAGCTACGGCTTCCGCCCCAACCGCAGCGCCCATAAGGCGCTGGCAAAGGCAAGCGGCTACGTAGAAGCAGGCAGGACAATAGTCGTAGATTTGGACTTAAAGACTTTTTTCGATGTGGTTAACCACGACCGACTAATGTACCGCCTATCGGAAACGATAGGAGACAAGACGCTGCTAAGACTGATACGCAGGTATCTGCAAAGCGGGGTAATGACCGATGGCGTCATAAGCCAACGCACCGAAGGTACACCGCAAGGCAGCCCACTTTCGCCCTTACTGTCTAATATAGTTTTAGACGAGCTGGATACGGAGCTGGAGCGACGGGGCCACAACTTTGTTCGATACGCCGATGACTGTAATCTTTTCGTACGAAGCCAAGCGGCAGGAGAGAGGGTAATGCAGTCAGTAAGCGACTTTATCGAGAATAAGCTGAAGCTCATCGTGAACAACGCGAAGAGTAAAGTTTGCTACCGCAACCAAACCAAGTTTTTGGGGTATACCAT
>NZ_FMYP01000052.1 GCF_900096565.1 Williamwhitmania taraxaci | reverse complement strand
CGTTGCTCTCGTAAATGCCCGTTTTGGCATCCCTGTTCCTGCGAATCTCCCGGGATATCACGGAAGGGCTTCGGTTGATAAACAGGGCTATTTCTTTTTGTAGCTTGCCTTGCTGTAGCATGAGGGTAATTACATACCTTTGCTCTTGGTTGATGTGCGCCATTACAACTTATTTTTAGAGGACTTAGGGGGTAAAGAACCACATTTTTTCCATCGGAGCAGCGAAGGTGAGTAATTCTCATCTTCCTGTTCTGAAAAAATGCAATTCCTTTCTCTCCAATCAATCCTATAAGTTGCATTTGTTACTTGAATTTAGGATATTATTACTAATTTTCTCGAATACAACTACCTCCACCAGATCCACACCAATATGCAGCACGATCACTAGCACGACCATCACCAGAATACGTCCCAGTCCATACTGCGGATCCATCACTACAGGAACAACTGTAAGCAGCAGCTTGTCCACCCTTTACCATCTTTTGCTCTTCGTTGCTAAGAACGGCCATGCTGCTTAGGCTTAAATAATAGGCACACAACAGCTGGGGTAACCTATTTTCCTAGCAGCTCCTTAAGCCTATAATCCAACTCTTGATTAAAGCTAGGGCGGGGCATATCGTTATCGAGAATTTTGCCATCGGGTGATACCAATACATAGCGGGGAACACCCAATTTCTCACCCTTATTGTATATAGCCGTTCGGAGGTTGTCATAGAATGCCTTACTGACGCGATAGTGATCGCCCTCCAACCCCGATGAGGTGGCCACACTCCGCCATGCCTTTTCGGCCTTATCGCTATCAACCGAAAGGTAGAGCATTTTAACGCCATACTTTCCCAAAAGTTTATGCACCTGTGCCGAGTGAGCAAACTCCATGCGGCACGGATTGCACCAGGTTGCCCACACATCAATAAACACATAGCTACCTCGGTAATTTTCCGATAGAAGAGAATCGAGGGTTGAGTATTGCCGCGAAGAATCAATAAAGTGAACGCTGGTGGCCGAGAGTGCTTTCCGCTGAAAATACTGTTCCTGCAACCTCTCCAAATATGGGGTATAGCCGCTTTGGGGGAACTCCTGCTTATACAGCGCGAACCCTTTCACCACATCAAACTCATCAGCAGCCATTTCAAAGTTCACCCTAATCCCCCTAGCAAAGAGCATAGACTGCACCCACTTTGGTGTATATGCTCTATTTACATATACCTTAAAGGTGGACCATTTTTGCTTCTCCTTTAAGGACAATGGATAGGTTTGAATACAAATTGGCCAATTCATACATTTCATCACCATTGTGGCATATGAGAAAAGCATCCGATTTTCCACACCAAAAACATTTAACTTGATCACGGTGCTATGGCGAAAGCTATCAATCGCAGCTGATTTCGTTCCCTCATACTTACTGTCGAGCGGATCATGCAATGAGTTGGTGCATGAGAACTCCACCTCTCGTTTTATTAGTGCATTGTACTCGGGAGTAATAAGCCCTAAGGATGCGATGCTATCGTACGGCGAGACAAAAAGTTGGACCTGTTTCTCGGCCAGTATTCGAATACTCTCTGGCTTGGCTGTTTCCGCAATATCAATAAAACTCTTCCATCTCACAAAAGGATTGATACCATAATACTTGTGGTTGTAATACTCATGCCCGGCAGCGTTAGAACCTCCAATTGTGAGTTTTGGGGGAGAGTGCACGTCGTATTGAAGGGTAACAAAGAGGCTATCGCCGGGAAATACAAGCAATAATACGGACAGTTTCCCAACCTTCATAATGATAAATGCAGGCTGCAATATTGGCAAAACGGCACGAAAAGAGCTATCGGCCTTAATGGGGTAGCTATCGGCCTCTGTAACAAATTCGCGGTTAAAGAAGCCATCGATAGGCATAGGAATGCTAACCACCGAATCGCCCACAAAGGTGCTAACCTTCCCGGTTACTACGACCTGTCCATTCCCCGATAAACTGAATAAAAGAAATGCAATTACAGCTACATGTCGAATCATAAAACCAATTTTTTTTAGAAGTAGAGGAAGGGATAACCCACCCCCTACTCCATATTTGAAACTTAAACTTCAGTACAAGTTCCTCCGTATTCACACCAATTCATGGTAGATCCCTGAGTTGCATCAATATCGTCATAATTGCCATACCAACCACCTACACCTAAATCACAGGTGCATCTAAAACGTTGGAGTTGTCCACCCTTTACCATCTTTTGCTCTTCGGTGCTAAGAACGGCCACGCCGCTTAGGCTTAAAGTTGACCTAGAAAAAGGCTAGGGTTTATCTCGCCACTCTTAACATACAATCAGTTAACCCAAGTTGCATTTGTGAGTTGAATCTTGCGAATTATAAAACGACCACTTCATACTATTTACATTTATTAAAGAAATTCAACAAATCACAATCATCAACAAAAACATCTGGAATAACGGGGGTGAATTCCCGATCTCCATTAGGGCGATAGTAGCGAGCAGAAGAAACAAGGAGAGGAATTTTAGAATTCGGCAACATAAAAACAAGAAAATTCCCAAAAGAAGATCCCATACCTCCAGTTGCTCGTCCAATCAACTTACCTAACTTATTGTCTTGAACTATTGCACAAAAAGCACTAGCTGTGGAAAAAGTTCCTTCATCACACAAAACATAGAAACGGCCTAAATATAAAGGAGACTTCTTAGGAGAATAGCGCAGGGAGTTTGCATTCAACTCACATTGCTTACCGATGTTAGCTTCATCAGGATATTTGAACCTATTCCCGTAAGGTTTTCTATCCAGCAATTCTTTACTAACCTTATACTCTACCCTTGAGAAATAAGGAATAGAGTCCTGCGTTAAATGAGCAAAGAATGCGTCATAAACCTTTGTTGTGCCACCAATATTTCCCCTTAAATCAAGAACAAATCTTGAGACCCCCTTTTTTTCTGCATCGGCAAAGGCTTTGTTTATATATACAGAATCAGTTGCACTACCAAACTTAAAATACTGCAAAACCGCAATATCATCCGATATTAATACTCTATAGGCACCATTTTCCCAGTTGTATAAAACAGGTATAGAGTCAAATGCATTCAGCACTTCGACAACACCCCCAACTTTACTATAAAATGACGGTTGGCTAACACCCTTAAGAAGGGTTGATTTAACCTGTAACGTTGGGGTCTCATAGACAACCGAAAAATGCTTATCCATTCCGCCATAAAGCCATAACTCACGGGAAAATGTATTCTGAGTTATAAATGATTTTCGGAATAAGCGATTTTTACCATAATGGTTTTTCTCCATCATATTAATCACCCCCCCCCATTGCAATTCCGTTGATATTCACCACTCTATCACCTGACCTCAATGAATCACTTTCTCTTATAGGAGTAACTACATAAGCACAAGTATCAGAAAATCTTAACGCCAATGGAAGTATTTTTGATCCCCAAAAAAAACCTTTCATCTGAGTCTTATATGGCACATCAACTCGAGTATGTCCGTCATCAAGTCGAGCAACCATAGGATTAACATAACAGTAAAACTGTTTTTGACTAACATTCCCTTCAACCATACAAAGCCGCTCAACATCTCGGCTTATACTATCAAACTCACATTCAGTTAATGTAAAGAAAGGATCGGGATGCACATTACACAACTTTGTTTTTAAATACTTTAGATCGGCATTTACCTCCGATTGATTGTATTTTGGTAATGAGCAACCACAAGCAACAAAAACACAAAACACAAATAAGCAACGATTAAGACAATTCACACACCTAGGATTTGAAAGAATGATTTAGAAAAAACATAGCCACACACATTAACAAAACCCTAATACGTTAAGGAATAAGTTATTCAAATAGCAACAAAAAAAGAAACATATTAAAAGAGGGTGTCAAAATGTTTTTGACACCCAAGCAAACCACTAACTATACTTTTTATGACAAATACAACCACCTATCTGGATAGTTCCGCTACTCATTGCAAACCTTGCATCACAAGCACAATAAGCCATATCTTCTTGACCACCACTAACCTTTGTCATATCAATATCGCTAAGAAGAACTACATCACTAAGCCTTCCCATTTCGACAATTTTCAATTTTTTCATGTTCAAAATATTTTTCTACACCTACTCTATTCCAGGCTTTCGGTATCCGCCCTGCTTTGGCCAAAAACATAGCACAAGTATAAACAATCACACTGCCACGCCCCGTCAGTTTGCATAAGTTGCACATGCTGTATAGCACAATTCTCCCAATCGAGAAAAAAAAGCGTTGAACAACTAAGCCCCTACAGGCCGCCTTCCTCTTCGGGATTAAACCCCATCCGCAGGCGTCCCGGCCGAGTATAATAGTAGGTTTTTTGCTGCTTGCAGTAGGCAATGGGTAAGTTAAGGCATTTCAGCGCTTGTATCAAGCGGTAGATAGAACGTTCGCTTGTATCAAACATTTCAGCCAACTCGGAAGGTGTTCCTGTGGCTTTGCGGTATATTAGATCGTCAACTCGCGAAATAAACGCAGCAATGGCATCCAGATTTTCAGGATTAATGGTCATAGGTTTGGTTTTTGTTTTAACTATGTCTTAAACGTGCGAGGCATACCCCTTCATATATCTATGCCCAAAATCATCATTTCGTGACAAGCTATTTTTAACTATTTTTGCACAAGAGGACAATTTAGACTAGCAGCTACCTTGCATGCGAAAGATTACAATTAGTTAAATTAAACAACAGAGGAAACTGCAAATCAAAAAGATAACCCGCCAGCCGAAAAAAATATAAACGAAAAACACCCGAAGCGTTGAGCACACTTCAGGTGTATTCCGAACAGGAAAGATAATGACTCCGATGTTCGTATGCTTAGCCGATTTGGCGTTGCTGGGCAAACCACATCTGCTCCATTATTTTAAAGATCGTATGGCGTTGGTATCGAGGTATTAAAATCTCCTCCCCACAATCCATTACGAGTGTTGTGTCATTCAGCATAAAGAAGCTATTAATCCTCGACACATTTACCACATGGCTCCAACCGCAGCGAAAGAATACATCCTTGGGGAGCATTTCTTCAAAAACGTATAGCGGAGCAAAAACTTGCTTTCTACTACCATTATCCAGCACTACATAGGTTCGAGTATCCACCGATTCAAAAAACTGGATGCACTTTATGTCAATTCCCTTTAGTGCAGCTAAAACATCCAACTCATTAAATTTTGTAATTGGCGCGGCAACAAGTTCTAGTTCCATGGTATATTCAATTAATAATAATTTGCTATTTATGCATTTCCGTAAGTAAGGCGGTTGCCTTTGCCGACATAGGGCTATCTGAAGTAGCGAGCTTCACCAATAACTTTTGGGCAGCCTCACTATTTTCCTCGGCAAGGTGGCAGAGTGCCAAATACCAAACCGACTGATCCACGAACAACGACCCCGAAGTGGTTACATGCTCAAGTGATTGGCGTGCCTCAGCGAATCGACCAAGTTCCATATAGCTAAGTCCTAGATAAAACTTTACGGTTACAGAGGTATCCCCACCTTTCACCAACGATTCGAAGTCATCGGCAGCAGTGGCATAGAAGCCTCCTTGATAGGCGATCATGCCTCTGAAAAAGTGTGATTCGGAGGATAGACCCCCACCCGTTCGCACAATCCTCACTGGAGGATAAGGCTCGAAGTGTTGGGCATAAAGAGCCACAGGAGTCTCCTTTGTGAGGAAGGTTGCATGCATTGCCAAACCGCCTGCTGCAATTCCCGCCAAAGTGGCAGCCGCATAGAAATATCGTTTAAAGCGAGAAAAGCGCTGCAAATTTTCTTGATGCGTGCTTTGAAGCGAATTATTCTCTTGCCATGCAACGGCTAACCTCTGCCTTAGACGATCAATTTCAACCTCGCCCACAATAGATTCCAACTCCTTACGGAATCGGAACTCACGACGAAGCGAAAAATCCACAGCCAATCGTTGGGCCAACCAATTGGCCTCATCCTTGGAGATGGTGCCATCGATTCGCTTCTCGAGAAGCCGAATTGCGTTATAGTTGGTTGCCATTTACTTATTTTTTTATCAAAATAATGGGATTTGGACAGGTGGTACCATCCGTGCTTGTTGTGTATGGGCCATCGCCACCCAATACAGAACCCATTTGAGCATTGCTTAAAAGTTCAAAATTATTAGCATCAAAAATCCGGGTGTTGTTTTTCTTTGTTTTCATAGTTTTAAATTTTAAGTTGCGAAGGGTACCCCTTCACTTATATATGCCAAAAACGGTCATTTCGTGACAAGCTTTTTTGAAGTTTTTTACGAATATTTTATTTTGATACTGTTTTTCAACGCGTTACAAGGTCAAAAAAAACATACTTTTGAAATATTGTTTTTTTGCACAGAGTTTGTATCTCTTCCGGCAATTCTCTACCTTTGTGCGCTAAATTTCGCATAAGACAGAGCTGTTAATCAACGGAATATACATATAGCGAAACCGATGGGTGTAAATTACCCTAAGACAAGCAAGTTAAGATAACCGTACGGTTTACAGGAAATAGAACTAGAATTATTACATTTATCTAAATTGTTCTGGAGATGAATATTGTAAAGGAAAACGTTGAAGGGCTCAACGAGGTATTAAAGGTAACAGTAGAACAAAGCGACTATCAAGATCGAGTTGCCAAGGGTCTAAACGATTATCGTAAGAAAGCCAAGATTGACGGTTTTAGGCCAGGTATGGTTCCTGTTGGGATCATCAACAAGCTTTACCGTAAGCCCATAATGGTTGAAGAGATTAATAAAATGGTATCAGAAGCCATCTCCAAGTATATCTACGAAGAGAAACTAAGGCTTCTTGGCGAACCTATGCCAAGTGAAACTCACCAAAAAAATGTTGATTGGGATAACGATACTACTTTCGAATTTGCATTCGACCTAGGTCTTGCTCCAACAATCGACCTAAAAATTAGTGAGAAAGACAAGTTGCCATACTTCGAAATAAAGGTCGATCAAGAGCTTCGCGATAGCTACATCACTAGCTACCGCCGTCGGTATGGCAAGATGCTTCCGGGTGAAATTGCTGGCGAAGAGGATGTTATTCGTGGAAAAGTTGAACAACTCGGCACCGATGGAAACCCAATGGAAAATGGAATTGCCCTTGACGACACTTTCGTTTCCCTCAAAATAATTACCGACGCTGAGCAAAAAAGCAAATTTGTGGGATCAAAGGCTGGCGATATTATCGACTTCGATATTCGCAAAACCTTTACCAACGACACCGACTTGGCTGCGATGCTCAAGATCAACAAGGACGAAGTAGAGTCCCTCACCCCTGCTTTCCGATTTATCCCCAACGAAGTTCGCTCTTTCCAGGATTCAGAGATCAACCAAGAATTCTTCGACAAGGTTTATGGCGAAGGCATTGTTAACTCGGAAGAAGAATTCAAGCAACGCGTTGAAGCCGACATCCGCAGCAACCTCAGCCGTGAGTCTGACTTTAAGTTTATGATCGACGTCAAGGAGAAGTTAATGGAGAAGACCAAGGTGGAACTCCCCAACAACTTCCTAAAACGCTGGTTGTTTGCCATAAATGAAGGCAAGTTCACCATGGAGCAAATCGAAAAGGACTTTGAACACTTTGCTAACGACCTCAAATGGCAACTTATCCGCGACACCTTTGCTGTGGAAAAAGAGATTAAGATTACCGAAGAGGATGTGCTCGAAAAAGCCAAGGAGTTTGCAATGGATCAGTTCAAGAACTATGGCTTCCTAAACGTACCCGACTCCGAAGTTGAGAACTTCGCTCACCGCATCCTTAGCAACAAGGAAGAGGACAAGCGTATTCGCGAAAAGTTGGTTGAGGACAAAGTTATTGAAGCAATAAAGGGCATCGTGAAGCTCGACACAAAAGAAATCTCAACCAAAGAGTTCGATAAGCTGTTAAATAGCAAATAACATAATATACCAAGACCAGATGGATAGGAACAATGAATTCAAAAAGTATGCCCACGGTCACATGGGTATCAGCAGCTTGAACCTGCACCGCTTCCAATCGATGCAAAGTAGCTATATCTCCCCAACAATCATCGAGGAGCGTCAGCTAAACATCGCCACCATGGACGTGTTCTCACGCCTTATGATGGATCGTATCATCTTTTTGGGCGTGCCCATCTCCGATGACGTTGCAAATATCATTCAGGCACAGCTGCTCTTTTTGGAGTCTACCGACCCATCAAAGGATATCCAGATCTACCTCAACACTCCTGGCGGATCGGTATACGCCGGTCTTGGAATATACGACACCATGCAGCTGATCTCCTCCGATGTGGCAACCATATGCACAGGAATGGCAGCCTCAATGGGTGCAGTATTGTTGGTGGCAGGTCAAAAAGGAAAGCGTAGCGCCCTTACCCACTCACGGGTGATGATTCATCAGCCAATGGGTGGTGCCGAAGGTCAAGCCTCCGACATCGAAATTACCGCGCGTGAGATAATGAAGTTGAAAAAAGAGTTGTACGATATCATCGCACTACACTCGGGCAAATCGTTCGAGCAAATCGAAAAAGACAGCGACCGCGACTACTGGATGAAGTCCGAGGAGGCCTTGGCTTACGGTATGATTGATGAGGTTATCACCAAGAATAAGGAGAGAAAGTAATAGCTTTCCCTTTAATACTTAAAGCCGGTCGGTAGCCCTAAAAAAGCGCCAACCGGCTTACATACAAAAATACAACACGAAGAAACATGGCAGTAGATAAGTGCTCATTTTGCGGAAGAACGCGCAAAGAGGTGAATTTGCTCATCAACGGACAGTCGGGATATATTTGCGACCTCTGCGTAGAGCAGGCACACCTTATCGTGAACGAGGAGGTAAAGAAGAAGAGCAACTTTTCTATTTCGGACGTTCAACTTTTAAAACCCGCTGAAATCAAGGCGTTTCTCGACCTTTATGTAATCGGACAAGGGGACGCTAAGAAATACCTGTCGGTCGCCGTTTACAACCACTATAAACGTCTATTAAGTAAAGATATCGCATCCACCGACGAAGTGGAGATTGAAAAATCGAACATCGTCTTGGTTGGCGAAACCGGAACCGGCAAAACCCTTCTGGCGCGTACCATTGCCAAGATGCTTCACGTACCGTTTACCATTGTCGATGCTACAGTTCTCACCGAGGCTGGTTATGTGGGCGAAGACGTAGAGAGCATCCTCTCGCGCCTGCTTCAGGTGGCCGATTTCAATGTAGAAGCGGCCCAAAAGGGTATTGTCTTTATCGACGAAATCGATAAGATTGCCCGCAAGAGCGACAATCCCTCTATCACTCGCGATGTATCGGGCGAAGGCGTTCAGCAAGGGCTGCTCAAACTACTCGAGGGCTCCATTGTAAACGTTCCGCCACAGGGAGGTAGAAAACACCCCGATCAGAAGATGATTCAGGTGGATACCAAGAATATTCTCTTTATCTGCGGTGGTGCATTCGACGGTATTGAGCGCAAAATTGCACAACGTCTCAACACCAAGGTGGTAGGCTACGGTGCGGCTAAGAAAAATGCAGAAATCGATCGGGGAGATCTTCTCCAATACATCGCACCACAGGATCTGAAGGCATTTGGTTTGATTCCTGAGATTATTGGTCGATTACCTATCCTCACCTACCTAAAACCACTCGACAGGGAGACCCTGCGCCAAATACTTACCGAACCCAAGAACGCCATCACCAAGCAGTACGAAAAGTTATTTGGCATGGACGAAATCAAGCTCACCTTCACCGAAGAGGTACTTGAGTATATTGTGGATAAGGCCGTGGAGTTTAAGTTGGGTGCACGTGGACTACGCTCCATATGCGAGGCAATTATGATTGATGCCATGTTCGAGATGCCATCGGAAAAGCCTCAGGAATTCAAGGTTACCCTTGAATATGCAAAGGAGAAGATGGAAAAGATCAATGCAAATAAATTAAGGGCTGCATAGCTATTTTATATTGACTTTTAAAAGCCATCCTTTGGGGTGGCTTTTGCTTTTCAATAAGTTGCGCAAACAATTAAAGCACCTTATTGGAATCAACATATTGAATACCAACAACCTTATTAACTCTAGGCTGCAGAAACCATATTCCAATCGGGAGAATTACAATCATCAAAAAATCACCAAAATATTCACCAAAGGTAACGTCACTGTCCTTTTCAATTGACTTCAACATCTTTGCAGGAAAAGCCAATGAGTAAAAAAAAGCATAAACAACATAGAATACTGGAATTGCAGCCAAGCCGTTAAAAGTCATCCCTTTCCCATCAGACAGAATTACAATAGCAACGATTGCCAGAAACCAGATAAAAATATTTATCAAGAAGAAATTATAGTTTGCATCCACCTTATTTGGCAAATATGCTTGCAACTCATGGCCAACGGCCAGAGGCCAAAGAAAAGATAGACAAATACATTACAAGAGTAAGTGCTAAATTACCCTCAATTTTAAAATTCATAAGAAAATATCCAATGATTATAAGCAAAAAAACTTGCCAACTCTTGGCTTTCAATAGTAACTTCATATTTCTAAAAACTAGTTTGAGATATTCTTCTCCAATAATATAAACGAGTATGCAGGCGTTTCGCCCTCGGCAGGAACATCTTCACGAGAAACCTCTTTCCAAATATTCATGTCGATTTCAGGGAAAAAAGTGTCGGCTTTATAGTCGGCCCAAACGCGCGTGAGGTATATGCGATTTGCCAAGGGCAGGGTTTCTCGATAAATTTCTCCTCCGCCAATAATAAATAGTTCATCGCCCTGAGCAGCTGCCTTTGCAGCCTCAAAAGAGTCAACCACATCGGCACCGGGCAAGGAGAGTTCTCGATTACGAGTAATTACAATATTCTGGCGGTTGGGCAGCGGCTTACCTATGGATTCATAGGTCTTTCGGCCCATCACAATGGCATGACCCGAGGTAACCTGTTTGAATCGCTTTAAATCGCCCGAAATATGCCAAAGCAGCTGGTTATTGCCACCAATGGCGCTATTGTTGGCTACGGCTACAATTATGGATACTATCATGGCTTAAACGGCAATATCGGCTTTAATGGCCGGATGAGGATTATACCCTTCGAGGGTAATATCGGAATACTTGAAATCGAAAATATTTTTAACCTCAGGATTAAGTTTCAGCGTAGGTAGCTGGCGGGGCTCGCGACTCAACTGCAGTGCAACCTGCTCCCGATGATTTAGATAGATATGCGTATCACCCAAGGAGTGAATAAACTCTCCCGGTGCATAACCAGTAACCTGAGCCATCATCATGGTAAGCAGTGCATAGGAGGCAATATTGAAGGGCACACCCAAGAATACATCGGCACTGCGCTGGTAAAGGTGGCACGAGAGCTTTCCATCGGCCACGTAAAACTGAAACATTACATGGCAAGGAGGCAGCGCCATACCCGGAATTTCAGCCACATTCCAAGCAGATACGATATGTCTGCGTGAATCGGGGTTGTTTTTTAGTGATTGAACTATCTCCGCAATCTGATCGAATGCCTTACCATCCGGTCCGGGCCAAGAGCGCCACTGATATCCATAAATGTGGCCCAAGTCGCCCGATTCGTCGGCCCATTCATTCCAGATAGATACGCCATTGGTATTTAGGTAAGCAATATTGGTGTCGCCACTCAAGAACCATAGCAGCTCATGAACAATGCTCTTCATGTGGACCTTTTTGGTAGTAACCAGCGGAAAACCATCCGCTAAGTTGAATCGCATCTGATGTCCAAATATACTTTTTGTACCAGTGCCGGTGCGGTCGCCCTTGTCGACTCCAGTTTCTACTATATGTTTGAGTAAATCGAGATATTGTTTCATGGCACTATAAGATATGAGCGGCAAAAACAAACCGCTTTCGGAGTAATAACAACTATTCGAACTTGAAGTTTCGATACTTAAACAACCGAGCACCCCAAACGGTAATGGCGGCTAAAAACAAACGGGGTATAAGTAGCCAAAGGGCAGGAACGCCTATTGCCACAAACAATAAAACATCCTCAAGGTTGCTATGAGAAATAGCCACATGGTAGTTGAGTAAATCGGCCTCCTCTGGCGATAAATTTCCCTTGGAGGTCTCCTCCATCATAACCGCTGATCCATAAGCCAAACCAAGAACGTTGGCGACTAAGAAAAGGAAGGATGTGCGACGAGGTAGCCCAAACGGTTTTAAGATAGGCTGGAAGCCAGCCGAGAGTATGGCAAGTATACCAAAAACCTGCAACAGGCGCTGAAGCACCATGAGCAAGGAGACTAGAATAATAATTTTGAGGGAAAGAAGTACCGAACTCTTCGCCCACGCCAGCAAAACCAGAAGAATTGACGATTCATCGGCCAAGGCACTTTGGTGTATGGCATGCCCAAGCGATTCGGGCATAATCAGATTGAGAATAAAACCAGCAAGTATACTAAAGCCAAGCCTTATGGTAAGCATCTCCCAAACCTTAGAGCCCGTTTTCTTTTGAACCGCCGTTTCCACAATAAGATTATGAGCAATAAGGCACATCACCGCAAGAATGGCAACCTCCCTACCCGAAAATGGCAACGAACTAATCACGGCAATGGCCGAGTATATATTGAGGAATATTGAGGTGAGAAAAACCAAGGCGGCCTCACCGGGTAGGCCAATCACGGAAAATAACGGGGTTAGAAAATTGGATAGAATAGTTAATATGCCAAAATAATTGAGCAACGTTACCGCGAGGGAAACCGGTAGAATGAGCCTAATCAGCCACCATCCGGTTTTCAGGGCAACGGGCAACGCTTCAACAACCGAAATCTTAACTTTTTGCCAGGCAATTGCTGCTTTCGCCGTTGGCTGTGTGTTCCTCATTTCTTATTGTAGTTCAATATTTCAAAAACACCGTTATCGAAAACACCATACGAGTAGTTCACGATCCAATCGCCCAGGACAGCCAGTGTTGCTTCGCCATCGTTGATAGGCATTAGCGCACGGGCGTGGCGATGACCATAAACAAAATAATCGAAATGCTCCTGCTTCAGCATTGCCATGGAGTGCTTAAACAAATCCTCCGAAGCACCCTCAAATTCGTTGAAGAGCGCCTTGGAATATCGGCTACTGTAGGACCATTTTTGGCCTAGCCACATAGCTAAATTTGGATGAATCCGAGCAAACGACCACTGCAATACTTTGCTAGTAAACAATAACTTCAATAATTTATAACCTTTGTCGCCAGGCCCAAGTCCATCGCCATGAGCAAGGTAAAACTTCTTCCCAAACCGCTCTACTGTAATGGGCTCTCGGTGGATTATCACACCAACCTCCGTTGGCAGATAGTCGAAAACCCAGACATCATGATTTCCGGTAAAGAAATGCACTGGTATTCCAGAATCGGTTAGTTCCGCGATTTTACCCAAAAGGCGGGTAAAGCCGCGAGGCACCACCTGCTTATACTCGAACCAGAAATCGAAAATATCGCCAAGGAGAAAAACTTCGGAAGCATCAAGACGCGCTTGCTCGAGCAAATCGACAAGGTAACGCTCCCGAACTAAACTGGAGTCCTTGGCATGAAGGCCAAGATGCGCGTCGCTAATGAAGTAAATCTTCCCGTTTGCCATTAACCAAGAATTGCCTTTAACTTTTTCCGTAGGTTATTGCCGTAGAGGTCCTTTCCCACAATATCGTAATTCTTCCCAATGATGTAATTGGAAGGCACCTTTTGAACATTATAAATGCGGACAGCCAAGGAATTTGGTCCGTTTTGATCGCGAACAGAATAGAACGGAATTCCAGCATTTTTAATTGCATTGGACCAAGCACGGCCATCTTCATCAACCGAAACTTGATATACAACCAAGCCTTTACCCTTAAACTCATTATAGATTTCAACCATCTCCCTATTATCTAAAAGAGCATTGGAACTTGCCGACGACCAGAAATCAAGAACAACAACTTTTCCCTTAAAGGAACTTAACTTTATTGTATCGCCCTTTACGTTGGGCAGCGCAATGTCGGGCAAAGTTGCCTCAGCATTGGCAATTATTTGGTTTACTTTCGCTGTCCTAATTCGCTGATCGACATCCTGATAATTAGCAACTACTGTCTTCGAAAGCATCATCTCGGGATGAAATGCGCGAAGAGAAGATGCAACCATGCGATAGTAGACGATATCGTCAATCGGATCGAACAGCGGTGCATCATCGGCTACCTGCTGATAGAGAACAAAAACAGTTGCAATTGAATTCACATTATTTCTCAGAAAAGAAATGGAATACTCCTTATGCCCAGAGATGAGGCTATCGATCGTGGAGTATATCCCCAGAAGAGCCTGCTGATTTCCGAGCAGTTCTTTACTCTTATTCGAAAGAGAATCGATTTGGTCCTTCAAACGAACTAACCGTAGATAGATATCTTTTACTTGTGCTGAACCAACTGAACCTTCAACGTTATATGCTCGATCGAAGGAGTTTGCATCGGCCGTAAAAACTATCTTTTCGCCTGGCGTAAGCAGAAGCGTTACAGGACTCTTACCGGCAATTTGAAGCATGTAAAATCCAGGCTCAATTAAAGGAAGCTTAAATTGAAAATCGCCGGAAGCATTCATCTTTATAGAATCTACCACTACCGAAGTGGAAACATCGCGCTTTATTAAGGTCATAGAGACATCTTCACCGCCCGATATTTTACCGGTAATCTTAACCGAATTATTCCCTTGGCAGGAGGCAAGAACTACGATAACCGCAATAACTAATAAGTTTCTAAATCTCATATATCTCAGTTTTTGTCTGTTTTTTTGTCTTGGGTAACCAGAGGAGCAAGCATGCGATCTAAATCCTCAACACTCAAATCGACCGCTACAATAACCCCTCTAGAATCAATTAAAAAATTTGCAGGGATGCGGGTAATACCATAAGACCTCGCAACTGGCGAATCCCAGAATTTCATATCGCCCCCGTGCTTCCAAGTGAGCTTGTCGTCTTGAATTGCCTTTAGCCAACTCGTTCGATTTTTATCGAGAGAGACTTGTAGTATCTCAAACCCAAAGGCCTTATATTTGCTATAAACATTCACTATCCCAGGATTATCCTTGCGGCATGGAGGGCACCAAGACGCCCAAAAGTCGAGCAAAACATACTTGCCACGCAGGCTGCTCAATCGAATGGAATCACCTGCAGGAGTTGGCAGGACAAAATCCATGGCTACAGAGCCGACCGTTGGCATTTTTGAAACATCTGCTTTAAGCTTCTGCTGTTCAAGGAAGTTTGTAACATTTTGGTGTAGTATTTTTACCAAGTCCAGCGTTGGATACTTAGTGAACAAAACAGAATCGGCCATTCGATAATACTTGAAATCTTCCTTTGAATTGAGAACAAAAGTCCTTTGATCGTATTGCTGATTTAATGCCACAATAGAGGCGAGAGACCCCTTATGCTCAACTACAAAACTGCGTGTAAAGTTCCTATGCTGCTGAATAATTTGGCGCGTACTATCCATGAATTCACCACGGACACTATCAGGATTCGCCGATACGGCTCCTTTAAGTTGGTATGATTTACGAACAGAATCCAACAGCGATATCGTGTTATTTAGACTGTCGGCCAATACCTTAACAAGACTAGTTCCTTCCGAATCGTGAACAGTATAATTAAGCCAATGCTCCTTGTCGGAAATGCTTAGGCTCACCGTTTCGCCGGGTTCCAGCAAGAGGATAATCTCTTTTTGTGGAGAGTAATGCAGCAAAAAGAAGGAGGATTGTGTTAGCCTGAGTTTGAACTCAAAATTACCCGCCTCCTCAATATAAGCAGAATCAACCGCAATGGGTTGTTTTGTATTGACGCTATAAAGTACCAATTTAGCTCCAGGTTTTAAAAACGTACCCGAAACCACAGTCTCATTGCCAGGAACTCCAGTGCATGCAACCAGTAAAACTCCAATAACTAATAGGGAAAACCAACTCTTCATTGCTGTTTTTTTGGAAGCGTAAATATCGAAAAAAAAACTGGAGCAATGGCATAACGAATACTAATTCGTGGAATACGCTAAAACCAAAAACGGTATGTCGTTGTAATTTAATGAACTATACAACAATATCCAAAACATTGCTTTGATATTCAAATTGCAGGTGCCATAAGTCCTACAAGCCTTGGCAATCAGGAAAGCACTATAAGGGGAATTAGTTTGCCAGCACATCCTTCAACTTGGCTAGAAGTTGCATCGGGGTAATGGGTTTCGAAATATAATCGCTACAGCCAACTGCCAATGCCGCCTCCTTGTCCCCTTTCATAGCAAATGCAGTAAGAGCCACAATGGGAATAGTCTGGTTCAAAACCCTAATTCTTCGAGTTGCTTCAAAACCATCCATTACCGGCATTTTCACGTCCATTAAAATCAAAGAAATCTCGTCGCTATGCTGTTGAAACAGATCAACAGCCTCTAAACCGTTCTTTGCACGAATAACCTTCACATGGAGATCGCGCAGCAAGATTCGCTCAACCAACAGATAGCTGGTATTATCATCCTCTGCAACGAGAACTGTTTTGCCGTTGAAGCTAATTTTTCCCACCTCAACATTTGTCATGCTAACAGCTGGCTCCGTTGTTTCAACGCGTGGGAAGGCTGGTAAGGTAAAAGTGAATGTAGAACCTCGCTGAATTTTAGAGTCTACTGATATTTCTCCTCCCATCAACTCTACCAACCCCTTGCAGATTGCCAATCCAAGGCCAGAACCTTCATGCCCCCGACTCAAGGTCAAGTTCTCCTGATTAAATCGGCCAAAGACGAATTCTTGACGCTCCCGGGAAATACCAATACCGTTGTCGCTTACAAAGAATTCAGCATTAGAATCGTGAAGGGCAAAGCCGAAGAACACCTGACCTCCTTCTGGAGTAAACTTCAATGCATTGTCCAGTAAATTATTAAGGATTTGATATACCTTATGCTCATCGGCTATAATTGAAACATTAGAATACTCCATGTCCAACTTAATGAATAGTGCAACACCTCTTTGAGAGAACAAATTTTGATAAAAAGCATAAAGTTCCATCAATACCTTCCCGGGCAAGAAATCGGCATAACGAATCTCCATCTGTCCAGAATCAATCTTAGAGACATCTAAAATATCATTCACGGTGTTGAGTAGTCGAAGGCAGCTACTATTTAGAATATTTGAATATTCATTACGCTCCTCTATGGTAATGTCAGGCTCAGTCAGAATTTTAGAAAACCCAACAATACCATTCATTGGGGTACGAATTTCATGGCTCATATTTGCCAGGAATGCGGTTTTGAGTCTATCCCCCTCTTCTGCCCGTTCTTTCGACAGAAAGAGTTCCTCGTTCATTTGAACCAACTCTTCGTTTAATTGTAGATACTCTTCGTTTTGAACTTCAATTTCCTCCGTCTTCTCGCGAAGTTCCATCTCAATTAGCTTACGCTCGGTAATATCAGTAAGTGTTCCTATATAGCCTTTCAATTCATTATCCACAATTTCGGGTACCGACCTGCCAAAAACCCAAACAACTTCACCGTTGGGCTTCAAGAAACGATACTCTGTTTCGGAACTCTCAATCTTATTAATGTGCAACTGCCAACCTTTTTCCAGACAATCTCTATCGAGAGGGTGAATGGCCCTAAGCCATCCAAAACCTTCGGCGGCTTCGGCGGGCAACCCTGAAAACTCTGACCACTTTGGGTTTACATAGGTTGTGTAGCCATCGGCCGTTGTTCTAAAAATCCCAACAGGAGAGTTTTTGGCTAGAGTCTCAAACAATTGCTCGCTCTCTTTTAGTTGCAAATAAACCCTCTTCCGCTCCGAAATATCCATCAGAGCGCCAACGGAACCAACCACATTCCCTTCTGCGTCTTTTAGTGGAGCGCCGCTAACCAAAAAATCGACCTTGCCTCCATCCTTTTTCTTAAAGGCTATCTCATACTGACTAGATATGTGACTACAGCGAGTCTCATTGGCAGACTTAATTACATTGTGATCCTCTTCGTCCAGCAACTTCATGTATCCTATCTCCCCAAGGACCTCCTCGACAGAATAACCTAATATTTCTGTAAACTTTTTATTAACATACAACACACGATCGTCATTGTCGACAACCATAACAACCTCATTCATGTTTTCCATGAGAGTTCTATACTTCTCTTCGCTCTCTTTTATGATCCGTTCAGTATGCTTTTTTTCGGTTACATCTGCGGCAATACCCAAGAAACCCTTAATCTCATTGCTTTCATCATAAAGAGCAGTTATGGCTAAACTCACTAAAAGGCGAGTTCCGTCCTTACGAAGATAGGTACACTCCCAATTGTCGGCTAAGCCATCTTTTGCTAGAGCCACTAAGACCTCAAATCCTTCTATCTTTCGATTAAAATAGTTGGATAACGCAATCCCCCTTGCAAATAGTTCATCCTTGGGATGAAGAAATACGGGATTTTGCTTCCCTACTACCTCTTCGGCCGAATACCCAAGCATATTCTCGGCGCCCTTATTGAAAACCCTAATTAAGCCATCAGGTGTTACTGCAATAATTGAAACCGTTGTAGCAGCATCAAGCACACCCTGAAGTTGTATTTCGAGCCTCGATAGTTCCTCCTCCTTTCGTTTACTCTCGGAAATATCGATGGAGACCCCACGAATTCCGACCAACTGCCTTCCACGATAAATTACGTTTGTATTTATTAAAGCCGGAAAGCGAGACCCATTCTTTCTTACTAATGTATATTCAGCAGGCTCGAGCGAAACGCCGTCAATAAGCGACTCAACATTCTTTGCGGCCCGAGCTTGATCTTCTGGAGCAATACTCGATAGCCAATTTACATTTTGCTTAACTACATCGCTTTGTTCATAGCCTAACAGATCTAGACCACTCCTGTTTGCATAAGTATAAAAACCATCAGAATTAACTTCCCAAACGGATAATGGAAGCAGTTCAGCCATCTCCCTAAAACGCATCTCACTCAAATCCAGCGCCTCTTCGGCCTGTTTTCTACCAAGCGCATTTGCAACAATACCCGAAAAGAGAACTATCTCTTCCTTATTAGGAAGCGGTTGTTTTGAATTGCCAATTATAATAAGTTTGCCAACAAGGTTGCCTTGGTAAATAAGAGGAATCCCATTTAGCCATTCGATTCCGATAGCCTCCTCTATTACCTTTCCTATGGGAGGGGGAACAATGCCAAAAGTGAGTTCAGTAAGCGATGTAAAATGCCAATAATCTTCGGATATTAATTTCTGATATTGAGGTTGAGTCCAAGGCATTTTAAACCCAACAATCTTTTGACCCAGCAATTTCTCAATCTGCTCCTCCTGCTTCTCGGTTAAGCTAGAGTATTCAATGACCGATTCCATTGAGTCGATATCAAACCTAGATATCCAAATGGCAGAAACGCCAAACATGTCAAGAATATTTTCGACAACAAAGGGAAAAATATATTGATAAGGTAAATTAGCGAGCCCAACAGAGAAAGCATTCAACTTCACGAGAATCTCGAGGTGCCTCTTGAGGTGATTCTCCATTTCAATAAAGGTAGAATCACGCGCCTCAGATTTCGCTCTTAAGGCAGAACATTCCAGCCTCATCAATTCCAATTCACCCTCAAGTTCTTCGATCGACCTCTGTTTGCTGCTCATTTAGCTCATTGTTATTATTTATCAGTAAAACGAAAACAATTTAAACAAATTCCAAGCAAATATATGCATACTATTACACGAACGGTCATTTGACCATGACGAACCGACAATAATGCGAAAACCTTAGTTCGCCACAAGAGCGCATGAAGCTCATGATAAATTTAATAACCCGTAAAAAAATGCAAAAGTGGCAGCCCATCACCACTTTTTTAAAGTAGCCAAGCCAAAGTCACTTTTATCGAAGTTACGCAAACGATGCAGCAAAAAATAACACAAATATAATGATCCCAACATAGATAATCTGGCTAAAATTTCATAACTTACTTGCTTTAATAAAGTTCGCCATTTGAGCCATAACATTGTCCTTTCCCAATTTGGTAAAGGGCCAGTAAATTAAAGAAACATGGGACACCTAACTTTCAATAAGGATGAGCTGGTTAATCTTGAGTATTCTCTCCAAAGGGAGATTCTAAGCACCAACCGGGCAGGTGGTTACTTTAGTACCACTATCATCATGTGCAACACACGAAAGTACCATGGACTGATGGTGCTTCCGCTTAAGGAATTCGATTTTGAGAACCATGTATTGCTTTCGAGCGTCGACGAATCGATCATCCAACGCGGGCAGTCGTTCAATTTAGGAATTCACCGATACCCAGGTAATTACGAGCCACGCGGCCACAAGTATATTGTAGATTTTGAATACGAACCAACTGCTAAGCTAACATACCGTGTGGGAGGCGTTGTGCTCCTCAAGGAAATTGTATTTGTGCATAACGAAGAGCAGCTGATGATTCGCTACACCTTACTCGACGCCCACTCGCCAACACGGCTACGCATAAAACCTTTCCTCGCGTTTCGCAACGCCCATAGCCTTTCAAAGGCCAACATGAATGCAGACACCCACTTAAAGCCAATTGTCAATGGGGTTAAGTCAAAGCTTTATCCTGGTTTTCCTTCGCTGCACATGCAGCTAAATCATAAAACAGAATTTGTGGCGGCACCCGATTGGTATCACAACATTGAATACCTCGAAGAGCAGCGCCGTGGATACGAATACCAGGAAGACTTACTCGTTCCCGGTTATTTTGAAATCGGCATAAAAAAGGGCGAAAGCATAATTCTTTCGGTGTCAACGAAAGAGGAGGCACCCAACAGCCTGAGCACAAAATTCAACGCCGAGATTAAGCGCAGACCAGAAAAAGATTCCTTTGAAACATGCCTCATCAACTCGGGAAACCAATTTATTGTAAGGAAGGACAAAAAGACCGAGATGGTTGCCGGCTACCCTTGGTTTGGCCGCTGGGGTCGCGATACATTCATCTCACTTCCGGGAATTACCCTTTCCCAAAACGACCTCAAAACATGCAAGGCAGTAATCGACACGCTGAGTGCAGAAATGAAGGACGGCCTATTCCCAAATGTTGGGCATAGCACTACCACCGCATTTAACTCGGTGGATGCTCCCCTGTGGTTCTTCTGGACCATTCAGCAATTTACCGAGAAAACTGGCGATCGCAAGCAGACTTGGACCGATTACGGAAAAAAGATGAAAGCAATACTCGCTGCCTACCAAAGTGGGCATCTTCCATACAACATTAAGATGCACGACAACGGACTAGTATATGCAGGAGACCAGGGAGTTGCATTAACGTGGATGGATGCTGCCGTGGGAGGAAAGCCCGTCACGGCAAGGGAGGGTTATCCAGTTGAGATTAATGCACTTTGGTATAATGCCGTTTGTTTCACCCTTAGCCTAGCCAAAGAATTCAACGACTCAAAATTTGTGAAGGCGTGGGAAGCAATCCCCAACTTAGTAAAAACAAACTTTACCGAATCGTTTTGGATACCAGAGCAAGGTTATCTTGCCGATTACGTGCACAACAACATCCAGAACAAGGATGTAAGACCGAACCAGATCTTTGCAGCGGCATTACCTTACAGCCCCATAAGCGATGATCAGAAAGCTTCGTTGTTGAAGGTGGTCGAAAAGGAGTTGCTCACCCCAAAAGGACTGAGAACCCTTTCGCCACAAGATCCTAAATACATCGGAAGATACGAAGGCAACCAGACGGATCGCGACTCCGCTTACCATCAAGGAAGCGTGTGGCCTTGGTTACTAGGGTTTTTTGTGGAAGCGAACCTAAATCTTTATGGAAAAGCATACCTCTCCACAGCCAAAAAACTAACGGAAAACTTCAAGGAAGATATGACCACCCATGGGCTTTGCTCCATTGCGGAAGTATACGACGGAGATCCACCGCAGAGGCCGTCAGGAGCCATTTCGCAGGCATGGAGTGTTAGCGCCATTCTTCGCATTCTTAGCCTAATTGCCAAAATGGAAAACCTTAAACCAATCCAGTAATATGAGAGCATTAATGTTTGGGTGGGAGTTTCCGCCCCATATAACAGGAGGCCTTGGAACTGCCTGCCAAGGATTGGTTCAAGGGCTTGCCAAAGAGGGCGTAGAGGTTCTTTTTGTTGTCCCCAAAGCATACGGCGACGAAGATCAGACTTCTGCAAAAATTGTAAACGCAGGCGATGTAACCGTAAATAGCGAAACATCCTCCATAGAAGAGTTTTGGAACAAGGTGCTATTCATGGAGGTGGAGTCGAACTTAATCCCTTACGTCTCGCCGGAAGAGTTTAGGCGTATGGTAGAGGAGTCGTTCCTCAACAAGAAAGTGACCTCGACTCAAACCACGGAAGGTAAATTCAAATTTTCCGGCAAGTACGGTACCGACCTCATGGAGGAAGTTACCCGTTATGCCCTTGTTGCCGCAACCCTTGCCATGCAAAACGAATTTGATGTGATTCACGCCCACGATTGGCTAACCTACCCATCGGGCATTGCGGCAAAGCGAGTCTCAGGAAAACCACTGGTAATCCACGTTCACGCCACCGAATACGATCGATCGGGCGAAAATGTAAATCCCGGGGTTTGGAACATTGAAAAGAAAGGCATGGAGGAGGCCGACAAAATAATAACCGTGAGCAACCTCACCCGCAACATTGTTATCAACCGGTATGGAATTAACCCCGACAAGGTGGTAACGGTACACAATGCGGTAGATTTCAACATGGATGAAAACCAGGCCTTGGAATTTCCCAAGGTACTCCCTGAGAAGATTGTCACCTTCCTAGGTAGGATCACCTACCAAAAAGGGCCCGATTACTTTGTGGAAGCGGCTCACCTAGTGCTGCAAAAATGCCCCAACGTTCGATTTGTAATGGCCGGAAGCGGTGATATGATGAACCGAATGGTGCGACGAGTTGCCCACCTGCGCATGAGCGAACGGTTCCACTTCACCGGATTTCTTCAAGGTGCCGACGTTCAAAGGATGTTCTCCCAAAGCGATGTATACGTAATGCCGTCTGTTTCGGAACCATTTGGAATATCGCCCTTGGAGGCCATGCGAGCAAATGTTCCCGTTATTATCTCCAAACAGAGCGGTGTGGCAGAGATCCTACGCCACGCCATCAAGATCGACTTCTGGGACGTGGAAGCCCTCGCCGATGCAATATATGGGCTGGTGACTTACGATGGCCTCTCCAGCCTTTTCCGCCGTTATGGACAAGAGGAAGTTACCAGCCTAAAGTGGGATCAGGCAGCCCACAAAGTCAAAGAGGTTTACGAATCAGTATTGAACGATTAATCAAAGAGATACAGCTATGAGAACTATTTGCTTTTACTTTCAGGTACATCAACCTTTTAGACTTCGTCGCTACAGATTCTTTGATATTGGCAACGACCATAACTACTACGATGAGTACGCCAACCGTACCCTTATTCGTAAGATCTCCGAAAAGTGCTATCTACCCGCCAACCAACTGATGTTGGACCTCATAAGGGAATATGGAAAACGGTTTAAGATTAGCTACTCCATCTCGGGTGTAGCACTTACCCAGTTTAAGATGTATGCACCCGATGTGTTGGATAGCTTTAAAGAATTGGCTCAAACAGGATGCGTCGAATTTATTGCTGAAACATACTCCCATTCCCTCTCTGCTCTAAAAAGCCGAGAAGAGTTCGAGAGCCAGGTGAAAGAGCATAGTGCAATGATTAAAGAACTTTTCGGCCAAACGCCTAAAGTGTTCCGCAACACCGAACTTATCTATAGCGATCTCATTGGCGAAGTGGTTGCCGATATGGGCTACAAAGCAATGCTGACAGAGGGAGCAAAGCACGTCTTGGGTTGGAAAAGTTCGAACTACCTCTACGCTAATGCAATTAATCCAAAACTGAAACTTCTGCTCAAGAACTCTAGGCTTAGCGACGATATCGCCTTCCGATTCTCCAACAAAAGTTGGAGTGAATGGCCACTCACCACCGATAAGTATACTAAATGGATTAACGACATCAACGCAAAAGATGAAGTTGTAAACATCTTCCTAGACTACGAAACCTTTGGTGAACACCAGTGGGCAGAGACCGGGATTTTTGAATTCATGCGCCACCTCCCAGAGAAAGTGTTTTCAAAAACAAACTTCGAATTTTTAACCCCATCGGAAGTGGCAGCAAAGCATCAACCAATTGGTGTAATGCATGTAGAACACCCTATTTCATGGGCCGACGAGGAGCGCGACCTTACCGCTTGGTTGGGCAACGACCTCCAAGATGAAGCATTTGAGAAACTATACTCACTGAAACCATTGGTAGACCAATCGGAGGATCCTGAAATAAAGCACGATTGGAAATTGCTTCAGGAAAGCGACCACTTTTACTACATGTGTACGAAATGGTTTTCGGATGGAGACGTTCACAAATACTTCAATCCATACGACTCCCCCTACGAAGCATTCATAAACTATATGAATGTACTTAGTGATTTTATTTTACGCATTGAGAATCATTTAAAAACTCGGATCGAATCGCTTCATGCCCACACCCTTTCCCAATCTGATGCATTGAAGTTAATTGACGAATACCAGGAAAAAATCAACTTACTGAAAGAAGTTACAAGCAAGGACCTTAAACGAGCAAAAGGCACCGTGATAGTTACTTCTATCAAAAAAGAGATGAAATCCACAAAGACTAAAGCACCAGCGAGAGCTAAAACAGCGCCAACATCTGTTTCTAAGGCAGCGAGTAGTAGCAACGTGCCTAAAAAAGCAAAAACTTCGGCAGAGACGAAGACAAAACCAGCTAAGACTGAGACGAAAGCTGGCACGAAAACAACAAAGAAGAGCAACAAAGAGTAGTAGACTATGAAGAACGAGAATCAAAGGAAACCCGATTATCTATTTGAAGTTAGCTGGGAAGTTTGTAATAAGGTGGGGGGGATCCATACCGTTATTGCCACAAAAGCACTAACGCTTGCCGACGAACTCAAGAACAATCACATTCTTATTGGGCCCGATGTGTGGCGGCACACGACCGTAAATCCGGAATTCATTGAGGACAAACAACTATTTAAAGGATGGAGAGAGAAAGCCGCAGCAGAGGGATTACGCATCAAGATTGGCCGCTGGAATATCACCGGAAAGCCTATTGCTATTCTCGTGGACTTTACCACATTTATGCCTCAGCGCGACGATATTTTCAAGAAATTTTGGGAAGATTATCGGCTCGATTCAATTACCGGTCAATGGGACTACGTGGAGGCTTCTCTTTTTGGATATGCTTCGGGCAAAGTAATTGAAAGTTTCTATCGCTTCTTTCTCAGTCGCGGACATCAGGTTATTGCCCATTTTCATGAGTGGATGACTGGTGCCGGATTGCTCTACCTCAAATCGAATTTGCCACATGTGGCAACAGCCTTTACCACCCATGCCACGGTTCTCGGACGGTCCATTGCTGGCAACAATCTGCCGCTATACGACAACATGGAAAAGTATAACCCCGAGGCAAAGGCCCGAGATTTCAACATTGAATCGAAGCACTCCATGGAAAAACTCTCGGCCCAAAATGCCGATGTCTTCACTACGGTGAGCGAACTAACCGCTCGAGAGTGCAAGGCCTTCCTTGGAAAAGAAGTTAACGAGGTTACCCCCAATGGATTTGAACCCAACTTTCTACCCAGTGATGAGGAGGAATTCAAATTGCGCAAGGTTGAAGCTCGAGTTAAATTCTATGAAGTAGCCGAAGCATTGGTAGGTTACGATATCCCTAAGGATTCCCTCTTGGTTGGCATAAGCGGACGATATGAGTTCCGCAATAAAGGGATCGACCTATTTCTGGATAGTTTAGGCCGCCTTAACCACGAAGAAACCCTTCAGAAAAACATCGTTGCATTTATACTTGTTCCTGGAGCACACCAAGGCGCCCGCAAGGATGTATTTCATAACCTAATGGATAAAACGGGTGAAAACCCCATCCCAGTTGGTAACACACTTCTTACACACTACCTTTCCGACCCGGAATACGATCCAATTTTAAAGAAGGCCACAGAACTAGGACTCAACAACGCCCCAGACAACAAGGTCAAACTCTTTTTTGTTCCCTGCTACCTCGATGGTAACGATGGAATATTCAACAAGACCTACTACGATATGCTCATTGGGCTAGACCTCTCCGTATTCCCATCGTACTATGAACCTTGGGGATATACTCCGCTGGAAAGTTTAGCCTTTCGAATCCCAACCATTACCACAACCCTTGCCGGATTTGGCCTTTGGGTAAACACACACGAGGCATCGGCGCACCCCGGGATTGAGGTAATAGAACGGACCGACTCCAACGACGAGGAGGTAGTGAATCATCTTGTGGAGAAAATGAAGAACTTCAGCAACCTTTCCCGACAAGAGATGGAGCCACTCAAACAAAATGCCTCCGATGTTTCTAACATAGCACTTTGGAAAAACCTTATTGAACACTATCATAACGCTTACGACTTTGCGCTAGAACAGATTATCGTTAGAAGTCAGCAACTGGACGATCACGTAAGCATGGAGCCTATACCCGTGATCGAAAAGCGTCCGGAGATACTCAAGCCTATTTGGACCCGAATCATGGTTCAAAAGAACCTCCCAGAGAAGCTCGCTGCGCTCGAAGAGTTGGCAAGAAACTACTGGTGGTGCTGGAACCAAGATGCTATCGAACTTTTTAGCAACATTGACCCCGACCTGTGGAAAGAGGCAATGAAGAGTCCAATCGCACTACTGGAAAAACTGCCCCTAAAGCTATACAAAGAGCTAGAGCGTAACGCCGCCTTTCTTAAAAAGATGGAGGACGTACATGCTCGTTTCAAAACATATATGGCTCCCAAGGAACATAGAGAAGGTCCACGAATAGCCTACTTCAGCATGGAGTATGGTATTCACAGTTCTCTTAAGATATACAGCGGCGGATTGGGGATTCTAGCTGGTGATTATTTAAAGGAGGCCAGTGATAAAAATACCGACATTGTTGCCGTTGGTTTACTCTACCGCTACGGATACTTCCACCAGCAACTCTCGTCTACGGGTCAGCAAATTGCAGCACTCGACACGCAAGATTTCTCGAAGATTGCCGTTTCTCCCGTCCGCGACTCGCACGGCCATCAAAAGGTAATCAAAATCGCACTTCCGGGTCGTAACCTAAGCGTTCGTATTTGGAAAGCAGAGGTTGGTCGCACCGATCTTTACCTCCTCGATACCGACTTCGACGAGAACCTACCCGAAGACAGAAGCGTAACCCACCAACTTTACGGTGGTAATCTCGAGAACAGGCTAAAACAGGAGTTGCTACTCGGAGTTGGAGGCATTAGAGCGCTAAAAACGCTTGGAATAAAAGCCGATGTATACCACTGCAACGAAGGTCATGCAGCCATGATTGGCCTTGAACGAATCAACAACCTTGTAAATAGGGAGAAGCTATCATTCCCCGAAGCGCTGGAGGTTGTAAGGTCATCCTCGCTCTTCACCACGCACACACCAGTGCCGGCAGGTCACGATGCCTTCCCCGAGAACCTTCTGCGAACCTACATTGCACACTATCCGGAACGCATGAAAATTTCATGGGATCAGCTGGTGAACCTTGGTAAGGTTATCCCCGGAAATCCAAACGAACTGTTCTCCATGAGCTACCTCGCCACCAACCTATCGCAGGAGGTAAATGGAGTGTCGCGCCTGCACGGGAAGGTATCCCGAGAGGTTTTCAAGGACATGTGGCCTGGTTACTTTGAGGAAGAGCTCCACATTGGATATGTTACCAATGGAGTACACTACCCTACCTGGACATCCCCATTATGGAAACATCTCTCCGAATTGAGCGGGGTCTCAAGCGAGATTGCCTCAAACGAAACACCTACCCTCTGGAATAGTATTTACGATGTTCCAAACACGAAAATATGGGAGATAAGGTGTAGCCTTAAGCAGAGCTTAATTGCCTATATCAAGGAACGATTAGCCAATCCGCTCGTGATCAAATACGAAAACCCTAAAATGGTATTCGACGTTAAGGAAAAACTTCGCGACGACATTCTCACCATTGGGTTTGCCCGAAGGTTTGCCACCTACAAGCGAGCGGCCCTCCTCTTCCGCGATATCGACCGCATTTCAAAGATCATCAACAACTCGGAAAAACCAGTTCAGTTTCTTTTCGCAGGAAAGGCTCACCCCAACGACAAAATGGGGCAAGATCTCATCAAGCGAATTATTGAGATTTCGAAGATGCCTCAGTTTCAGGGTAAAATTCTCTTCCTTCAAAACTACAATATGGATCTCGCAAGCCATATGGTGCAGGGAGTCGATATTTGGCTAAACAACCCCGCACGCCCTATGGAGGCATCCGGAACATCGGGACAAAAAGCCGTAATGAACGGGGTGCTCCACTTTAGCGTTCTCGACGGATGGTGGTGCGAAGGTTACAAGGAAGGGGCCGGATGGGCACTGCCCGAGGAGCAAATCTACGATAATGAAGATTATCAAGATGAGCTCGACGCAGAAACCATATACACGCTCCTCGAAAACGAGATCGTGCCGGCCTACTATGACGTAAACAAGGAAAATATTCCCGAGAAATGGGTTGGGTTCATTAAAAAATCCATTGCGGAGGTGGCCTCCCAGTTTACCACTCGAAGAATGCTTACCGATTACGAAAATCAGTACTACCATAAGCTATCCGAACGCTACACTAGGATGAAGGCAAATGACTTTCAACTGGCAAAGGAGCTGGCCGGATGGAAAAAACGGATGGTGCGCAGCTGGAACGACATTGAAGTGATAAGCGTTAAGCAGTTTGAAACCAACCAGGAGAACATTGTGGTAGGTGAAAAATATTGCGCGAGTGTAGAACTCGACGTGATTGATCTAAAACCCGAGGAAGTTGGAGTGGAGTTGGTAGTTGCAAACCCTATCGACGGGAATAAAACCACCATAAAATACAAGCAGCAGTTCGACCTCACTTCCGTGCATGGCTCTCGTGCCATCTATACCATAATTATGCTTCCTACCGAACCGGGAACTTTCGATGCAGGCATCCGAATTTATGCCAAGCATCCGGAGCTACCAAACCGAATGGATTTTAGCCTTGTAAGGTGGATTTAGCTAAATAAACAGTAACACAAAAGCGGTGCATCCTTTGGGGTGCACCGCTCATAACCTACATCCCTATGAAGAAGGGATTTATGTATTTGACGGCTATCATCGACCTGCACAGCCGGTATGTCATTCACTGGTCACTATCCAACACCATGACCGCTGAATGGTGTACAGCGGTGCTAAAAGAAGCAATAGAAAAGCACGGAAAACCCGAGATTTTCAACACGGATCAGGGCAGCCAATTTACAAGCGATGTTTTTATTAACGAGCTAAAAAGGAATGGAGTAACCATATCAATGGACGGAAGAGGGCGCGCGCTGGACAACATATTCATAGA